>NZ_JBHLZP010000091.1:0-22746 GCF_042429965.1 Actinoallomurus acaciae | reverse complement strand
CGCTCGGCCAGACCCTGGCCGGTCCGGCGATGGCCGGCGCGCGGGGCGGCGGCCGGATCGTGCCGATGCTGCGGGTTCTGGCGGTCTTCCTGCCGATCGCCGCCGCGCACGACGCCGTGCTCGCCGCGACCCGCGCCCACGGCACGATGCGGCCCAC
The DNA here is from genome assembly GCF_042429965.1 of Actinoallomurus acaciae. NCBI lineage: Bacteria > Bacillati > Actinomycetota > Actinomycetes > Streptosporangiales > Thermomonosporaceae > Actinoallomurus > Actinoallomurus acaciae. The sequence goes on along the minus strand of NZ_JBHLZP010000091.1, from coordinate 22,589 downwards.
CGTGGCGATCGAGAAGATATTCCGCCAGGTGGCGCAGGTCGGCGGGGTGCTGGCCGCGTCCCTGTTCACCACCGATCCGGTCGGCCTCGCGCTCGCCTGGGCCCTTCCGTACCTGATCGGGCTGGTCGTCGCCGTGGTCTGGTACCGGCGCATCGCGTCCCGCCTGCGGCACGGTCCGGCGGACACCCGGGCGCTGGCGCGGCAGTTCTGGCGCTACACCGCTCCGCGGGCGGTCGCGCAGATATGCCAGACGGCGCTGCAACGCGCCGACATCGTGCTCATCGCCGCGCTGGCGTCCCCGCGGGACGCCGCGATCTACACCGCGGCCACCCGGTTCATGGTGATCGGGCAGCTCGGCACCCAGGCCGTGCAGCAGGCCATGCAGCCGGCGGTCAGCCGCCTGATCGCCCTCGATGACCGGGAGGCCACGTCCCGGGTCTTCGCCGGCTGCACGACATGGACGGTCGCGCTCACCTGGCCGGTCCATCTCTCGGTGGCGTCCGCGGCCCCGATCTACCTGTCCCTGTTCGGGTCCGGCTACTCGGGCAGCGGACAGTTCGCGACGGTCATCCTCGCGCTGGCCATGCTGCTCGCCACGGGCACCGGCCCGGTCGACGTCATGCTGCTGATGGCCGGGCGCAGCGGGCTGAGCCTCGTCAACAGCGTCGCCGCCCTGGTCGTGGACCTGGCGCTGGACGCCCTGCTCATCCCCTGGCTGGGTATCACCGGCGCCGCGATCGCCTGGGCCGCCGCGCTGGCGGTGCGCAACATCCTGATGCTGGCGCAGGTCTCCCGGCTCTTCCGGATGACTCCGTCGGGGGCCGGCCTCGGCCTGGCGGTCTCATCCGCGCTGATCTGCTTCGGCGCGCTGCCGATGCTGGCCCGGCTGGCGTTCGGCACGCCCGCCACGCTGGTGGGCCTGGTCCTGGGAGCCGGCTGCTATGCCGGGCTACTGTGGGCGCAGCGCGACCGTCTCGCGCTCACCGCGTTCGCCGCACTCGTGCCGGGGCGCCGGCACCACCGGGGGGTAACCGACAATGCCTGATCCATGCCGTTCGCGGCCACGCGGGTGGCACGCCGCATCGCATCCGCCCGCTCCCGCGCGGGCATGAGATCGGCGGTCGCCCTGGTGGTGCTCGCCGGCAACCTGTTCGCGGCACCTCCGACCGGTGGCCACCGCCTCATCCTGGGGACCGTCGCGCAGACGCGGCAGGAGGTCCAGCAGCGGGAGAAGGAGGCGGGCCACCGTCTGACGGGCATGCGCGTGTTCCGGCGCTGGGGCGAGTCGCTCTTCACCGCCGACCAGCAGTGGGCGAAGAAGACCGGCCACGTCGTGTTCCTGTCGATCAAGTCGCGGCGTACGAACGGCGCACTGATCAGCTGGCGCGACATCGCCTCCGCGCGGCCGGGCAGCCCGCTGCAGAAGGACATGCTCCGGCAGGCGGCCCAGATCAAGCACTTCGGCGCGATCGTGTACGTGGTGTTCAACCACGAGCCCGACGCCAAGACCTCGCGCCCGATGGGCACGCCGGCGGACTTCATCGCGGCCTGGCGCCATCTCGTCGGCACCTACCGCGCCGCCGGGGTGCGCAACGCCCGCTACGTGTGGACCCTGACCGGCCCGGCGTTCGGCGCGAACGCGGGCAACGGCCTGACCCGCGCCGACACCTACTACCCGGGTGACGCCTACGTCGACGACATCGGGGCCGACACCTACAACTGGAACACCTGCCACTCCTCCTCCGGCGTGTGGCAGGGCCCCGCGGAGCTGCTCGAACCACAGCGGCGGTTCGGCCTACGGCACCCGGGCAAGGGCCTCATGCTGCTCGAATGGGGCACGGTGGAGGACGGGACCCGGCCCGGCCACAAGGCCCAGTGGATGCAGAACATGACCCGCCTGCTCGCCACCCCCGCCTACCGGCAGTACCGCGCCGTCCTGCACTGGGACGATCGGTTCACCCACGTGATGGCGGGAACGACGTGCGACTTCGACAACCGCACGTCACCGGACGCGCAGGCCGCCTGGCGGGCGATGGCGACGACCCCGCTGTTCGCCGCACGGTCGGCCTGCGACATCGGCGACTGCCTGGCCGGGCGCCGGCGCTCACGGTCGCCGTACGTGCTCGTCGCCACGGTCGCGATCGCGGCCGTCGTGGCCGGCCTGGTCACCGTCGGCATCCGCCGGCGGTCGGCGCGTCACGCGCCGGCGCGGTCGGCGAAATAGCCGTAGCGGGCCAGCAGGGGCAGGGTCAGCCCGGTCACCAGCCGCCGCCGGGTCCCGTTCAGCTCCGTCCGCCACGCCTCGTCCGCGCGCAGCTCGACCCGGCCGGTGCGGAACCTCATCGGGTTGCCGGCCACCTGATGGTTCGGGCTGAGGCGTACGGCCGTGTCGCCGTCGAAGGGCAGCGAGACCGTCGCCTCCAGGCCGGCGAAGACCGCGATCTCGCGCACGGTCTCGGCGGGCGCGCGCATGAAGTCCTCATAGCGCACGCGGAGCGTCGGAACGCCCCGCCGGGCCAGCGCCCCGAACCCGAGGTTCTGCGCGTCCCAGTGCAGAGCGGTCTTCCCGGCGGGCCAGCGGGCCATGTACGCGCCCTCGGCCGACCCCTCGACCGCCTCGGGCCGGGCGACGGTCTTGGACCATGAGTAGGCCACCGCGCGCGCGTCCCGCACGACGTGCAGGACACGCAGGTCGATGGCCTCGGACCAGCGCAGGCAGGAGGCGAGGGAGACGTGCTTGCTCGAGTCCACCACGACGTCGCACCCGCTCACGGCCTGGACGGCCTCGTACAGACGCCGGTACACGTCATCGTGTTCGACCACCCGCCGCCGCAGTGCCGCGCCGAGGACCGGCCCGGCCAGCAGGGGGACGAAACGGGTCCGGTCGACCGAGGCCTTCAGCTCCTGAAACGCCGCGATGTCCATCTTCGGCCAGCCGCCGAAAGCGGCGTCCCCGACGCGTCGCCAGAACTCGCACCGGGAGAACGGCTCGCCGCAGCCGCATCGCTCGTCGTCGACCAGCCCGCGCTGCCACAGATGGACGATCTCCCCCATCCCGCAGACGCCCGGGAGCTCGCACAGGATCCGTTCGAGCAGCGTGGAGCCGCTTCGCCCCAGCCCGCCGATGAACAGGACGCGAGGACCGGTAGTGCCCGCCATCAAGAAGTCTCCAAGGATCGTCGCGCTGATCGCCCGGTCCGCGGCGCGGGGTCGGGGTCCGCACAGCGTATCCGTGCGACGGCGGGATTCCGCTCCGCACATCCTTCGGGTCAAAGCATCGCTAAGCTCATCCCTGCCGCAGAACAGACCAGGAGTTGACCCCCCTATGGACATCCGCGTACGCCGCGCCCTGTTGCCCGCCGTGCTGGCGGCCGCCCTCATGCTCCTCGTGAGCTGGCACGCCGTACCCGCCCGGGCCGTGAGCATCGATCCCGAGCTCGTCGCGGAGTCCGTCTCCGAGGACGGCTACTACGTCGACTCCAGCGCCTCCTACCTGAAGTCCGACGCCGACCTCGACAAGCTGCGCGCCGCCATCGAGGACGCGGGCCGCGCGGGTGTCGTCGTCCTGCCCGCCGGCACCGCGACCGCGCCGGTGATCAGCCGCCTGAGGCAGGAGCCGAACCGCACCTACGTCATCCTCACCGGCACCCGTCTGCAGGCCTTCTCCAACAGCCTGCCGAGCTCCAAGGTCAACGGATTGCTCTCCCGCGCCAAGACGGCGGGCAACCCTCAGTCCGAGGTGCTGACCTTCCTCGACCTCATGAGCGGCAAGCACCCGGCCGTCACGAAGCGGAAGCAGACCACCACGCGGCCCAGCACGGAGGCGTCGGCCGGAGGCACGACCGAGCAGCCCAGCACCACGCCGGTCGCCGCGGCCAAGAAGGACTCCGGCGGCAACGGCGTGCTCTACGGCATCGTCGGCGTCGTCGTCGTGCTCGTCCTGGCCATCGGCGGCTTCTTCCTCTGGCGCCGCAAGCAGGGTTCCTCCGGCGGTCCGGGCCCGAGCGCTCCCGCGGCGTTCTGACCACGTGGGCCGCGGGCCGATCGCCGGCTCGCGGCCGTTCGGACATTCATGGCATGCTCGCGGACCTGCGTTACCGCATCCGCCGTACGCGCTTCACCCCCGCCTCCAGCGCCGAGCCGTGGGCGGCGGGCACCGACCCGGCCTACCTGCGGTCGCTGCTGGACCACTGGGCCGGCGGCTTCGACCGGCGCAAGGCCGAGGACGAGCTCAACCGCCTGCCCCACCACCTGGCCGACATCGACGGGCAGCGCATCCACTTCGTGCACGTACGCGCGGCGGGCGGGCGGCCCGCGCTGCCCCTCATCCTGACGCACGGCTGGCCGAGCAGCTTCGTGGAGATGCTGCCGCTCGTGCCGCTGCTGACCGACCCGGCACGCTTCGGCGGCGACCCGGCCGACGCGTTCGACGTGGTCATCCCCTCGCCGCCCGGTTTCCTGTTCTCCGAGCTGCCGCCACGGCGGCCCATGACCGGGCGAAGCGAGGAAGCCGAGGGCACGGACCCCGCGGTCGCTCCCTCCGGCGCGGGAGGACTCGTGACCCGTCAGACGATCGCGGAGACCTGGCACACGCTGATGACCGAAGAGCTCGGGTCCGTCCGGACACCATCGCGGCCGCGCTGCAGGACTCCCCCCGCCGGGCTGGCCGCCTGGATCGTGGACGAGCTGCGTGCCTGGAGCGACTGCGGCGGCGATCTGGAGAGCCGGTTCGACCGGGACGACATCCTGACGGTCCTCACGCTGTACTGGGCGACCGGCACGATCGGTTCGCCGTTCCGCCAGTACTACGACTGGCCGCTGAGCCCTCCCCGGCCCGTCGTCACGGTGCCCGCAGGAGTCACGCTGAGCGCCGGGCCGGTGCTGCGTGACATGCCGCGCTCACTCGCCGAGCGCGGCCTCACCGATCTGCGGCAGTGGCGCGGCCCGACGGTGGGCGGCCACTTCATGCCGGTGGAGGAGCCCACGCTCCTCGCCGGGGACCTGCGCACCCTCTTCCGCTCGCTGCGCTGATCGCGTCACGACCGCCCGGTGGCGATCGTCACCGGGCGGCCAGCCGGTCGCCGAGCTCGCTGCGCCGGTACAGGACCTGCCGTCCGTCACGGGCCCGGGTGACCAGGCCCGTGGCGTACAGCACGCGCAGGTGCTGGGACACGGCGCTCGGGGTGACGCGGAGCCGACGGGCGATCTCCACCGTGGGCAGCGGCTCTTCGAGCAGCCCGAGCAGCCGCGCTCGCGGCGGCCCGATGAGCGAGGCGAGGGCGGTCTCGGCGGCGGCGGGCGGCGCGGCCCACAGGGTCGCCACGCCGCGGCTGGGGTAGGCCAGCATCGGCGGCTCCTCGGGGCTCACCGGCGGCGCGGGCTGGTGGGAGAACACGGACGGCACGAGCAGCAGGCCTCGTCCCGCGGCCGTGACCCGGTGCCGGCTGATCATCTTGTCGATGTGCAGCACTCCGTCGTCCCAGCGCAGGTTCGGGTGCATGTCGGCGAACAGCAGCCGCGCGCCGCCGAGCGCCAGCCGCCGAGCGCGGTAGGTCATGTCGGCCTCCAGCACGAGCCGCATCCGGGGCCAGGCGGGCTCGATGGCCAGCTCCCAGTACCGCCGCAAGAGCGCGCAGATGGCGTCGCGGAGCGCCGCGACGGACGCGTTGTCGGCGGTGGCCCCGCGCAGGGCCTCGGGGACCGGATCCGGCGCGTGCGCGGCCGACAGATCGCGGCGGACCAGGTCAGGGTCGGTCCGGCGTACGACGGCCAGCTCGTCCTCGAACGCGGCGGCGAAGACGGTCGGCCGCGGAGTGAGGAAGTCGGGCAGGGTACGGCGCGGGCCGACCAGGGACATCAGCAGGTCCGTGTCGAGCGAGCCGAGGCCGCCGAGGACGGACCGCCGCCACGGCAGGTGCAGCGCGGACAGGCTCGGATCGCGGAGCACCCGGAGGCTGAGCACGGTCTCGTGCAGGGGCGAGAGGGCGAACCGGGTGTCGGCGAGGTCCTCGACGCCCAGGACAAAACTGATCATTAAGCCATACGCTACATCGATTGGCGGCCGGGCACCGGTGCCGTGGACTTCCCCCATGCCACTGAACCGCTGGATGATCCTGCTCCTCGCCCTCACCTGTGGAGTGGCCGTCGGCAACGTCTACTTCCCTCAGGCGATCAGCCCGTCGGTCGCCGCCGGCCTGCACATCGGCGCCGGCTCGGCCGCCCTGGTCGTGACCGCGACGCAGTTCGGCTACGCGACCGGGATCTTCCTGCTCGTCCCGCTCGGCGACCGGCTTCCGCACCGCCGGCTGATCGTCGCCCTGCTCGGCCTCACCGGGCTGGGGCTGCTCGGCGCGAGCGCCGCCCCGGCCCTGCCCCCTCTCGCCGGTGCGAGTGCTCTCATCGGCCTCGCGACGGTGGTGGCGCCGATCATCGGCCCGATGGCGGCCGGCCTGGTGCCCGAGGACCGGCGCGGGGTGGTCAGCGGCACCCTACTGAGCGGCTCCATCGGTGGCATGCTGCTCTCCCGCACCCTCGGCGGGACCTTGGGCGAGTGGCTGGGCTGGCGGGCGCCGTACCTGCTGGCCGCCGCGCTCTCCCTGGTCCTCGCGGTGGCCATCGCCCGGGCGCTGCCGCCGACGTCCCCGCCGTCGGGGCAGCGGTACCCGGCGCTGCTGGCCGAGTCGCTGCGGCTCCTGCGCGCCGAGCCGGAGCTGCGCCGCTCCTGCTTCTACCAGGCCACGATCTTCGGTGGATTCTCGGCCGTCTGGACCGGCGTCGCGCTCCTGCTCACCGGCCCGGCGTACGGCCTGGGTATCCGGGCGGTCGGGACGCTGGCCCTGGTCAACGCCGGGACCATGGCCTGCACGCCGATCGCGGGACGCCTGGCCGACCGCCACGGGCCCGACGTGGTCAACCTCGTGTGCATGGTCGGCGTCATCGTCTCGGCTCTCGTCCTCGCGGGCGGCGCCCCGGGCGGGGCGGCGGGCCTCGCGGCACTCGTGCCGGGTTCGCTGCTGCTCGACGTCGCCATGCAGTCCGGGATGGTCGCCAACCAGGTACGGAACTACGCTCTGCGGCCCGAGGCCAGGAGCAGGGTCAACACCGCCTACATGACCTGCGCCTACCTCGGCGGCGGCGCGGGCTCCTGGCTCGGCGCGCGCGCCTACGGCCGGGCCGGATGGTGGGGCGTGTGCGGACTCGTCGCGCTGCTCGCCGTACTCGCCCTGGGCCGCCACCTCGTGGCCATGCACGCCCGCGGGCCCGGGCTCGACGACAGCGTGGAAGGATCGAAAGGTCCCACGATGTCGACCGCCGGTCGCTCCGGCGGAAGGTGAGGTTCGATGTCCCCGAAGATCGCGACCGCCGACCAGGTGGACCGCGCCGCGCTGCTCGACTTCCTTCGCCCGCGCCACCACGGGCTGCTCGCCACGACCCGCTCCAGCGGGCGCCCGCAGCTGTCCCCGGTGTCCTGCGGCGTCGACGGCGAGGGCCGCATCCTGGTCTCCACCTACCCCGAACGCGCCAAGGCCCGCAACGCCCGCCGCGACGAGCGCGTCTCGATCTGCGTGTTGTCCGACGACTGGAACGGCCCGTACGTCCAGGTCGACGGCCGCGCCGAGGTGCTCGACATGCCGACGGCGGAGGAGGACTTCGTCGAGTACTACCGGTGCATCGCCGGCGAGCATCCCGACTGGGACGAATACCGCCAGGCGATGCGCCGCCAGAACAAGTCACTGATCCGCATCGGCATCGACACGTGGGGCCCGATCGCCACCGGCGGCTTCCCGCCCGGCCGCGGATAGCCGACCGGGGCGGGCCGGACCAGAGACGCGGATGTCAGCGGCTCTCCATGATCATGCCGGCGGCGACGGTCGCGTTCGTCGCCTCGTCGATCAGGATGAAACCGCCGGTGTCGCGGTTGCGGCCGTACGCGTCGGCGAACAGCGGCTGGGTGACCCGCAGCGTGACCCGGCCGATCTCGTTGAGCTCCAGGCGTTCGGCGTCCTCGTGGCGGTGCAGGGTGTTCACGTCGAGCCGGTAGTGCAGGTCGCGGACCATCGCGCGGGCCGTACGGGTCGTGTGCTTGATGATGAGCTTGGTCCGCGGCGTCAGGGTCCGCTCGTCGGACATCCAGCAGATCATCGCCTCGACGTCCTGCGCGACCTGGGGCTTGTTGTGCGGCCGGCAGATCATGTCGCCGCGGGAGATGTCGATGTCGTCATCGAGCAGCAGCGTCACCGACATCGGCGGGTAGGCCTCGTCGACCGGTCCGTCGGCGGTGTCGATCCGCTTGATCCGCGTGGTCAGTCCCGACGGCAGGTGCATGACCTCGTCGCCCGGCTTGAGCACGCCGCCCGCGACCTGCCCGGCGTACCCGCGATAGTCGTGCAGTTCGGGGTCGGTCGAGGCCTGGGGGCGGATGACGTACTGCACCGGGAACCGCACGTCGATGAGGTTGCGGTCGGAGGCGATGTGGAGGTTCTCCAGGTGGTGCAGCAGCGACGGCCCGTCGTACCAGGGGGTGTTCGCCGACCGCTCGACCACGTTGTCGCCGTGCAGCGCGGAGATCGGGATGAACGTCAGGTCGCCGACCGACAGCTTGGCCGCGAACGCGGTGAACTCGTCCTTGATCCGCTCGAACGTCTTCTGGTCGTAGTCGATCAGGTCCATCTTGTTGACCGCGAGCACCAGGTGCGGGACGCGCAGCAGGGTGGTGAGGAACGCGTGGCGCCGTGACTGCTCCAGCAGGCCCTTCCGCGCGTCGATCAAGATGATCGCGAGGTCGGCCGTCGAGGCTCCGGTCACCATGTTCCGGGTGTACTGGATGTGCCCCGGGGTGTCGGCGATGATGAACTTCCGCCGCGGCGTGGCGAAGTAGCGGTACGCCACGTCGATCGTGATGCCCTGCTCGCGCTCGGCGCGCAGGCCGTCGGTGAGGAGCGCGAGGTTGGGGGACTCCTCGCCCCGGTCGCGGCTGGTGCGCTCGACCGCCTCGATCTGGTCCTCGAAGATCGACTTGGAGTCGTACAGCAGCCGCCCGATGAGCGTCGATTTGCCGTCGTCCACCGACCCGGCCGTGGCGAGCCGGAGAATGTCCATGCTCACTGGTCCTCACTCACTCGTAGGGATCGGTTCACGCTCATCAGAAGTACCCCTCGCGCTTGCGGTCCTCCATGGCGGCCTCGCTCGTACGGTCGTCGGCGCGGGTCTGGCCGCGCTCGGTGATCCGCGTCGCGGCGATCTCGCTGATCACCTCGTCGAGGGCGGTCGCGCTCGACTCGACGGCGCCGGTGCAGCTCATGTCGCCGACCGTGCGGTAGCGGACCATCGCCTCGAAGGCCGGTTCGTCGTCACCGCGGTTGGAGTACGGGCTGTCCGCGAGGAGCATGCCGTCGCGTTCGAACACCGTGCGGCTGTGGGCGAAGTAGATGGAGGGGATCTCCAGCCTCTCGCGCTTGATGTAGTCCCAGATGTCCAGCTCGGTCCAGTTGGACAGCGGGAACACGCGGATGTGCTCACCCTGGCGGATGCGGGTGTTGTACAGGCTCCACAGCTCGGGCCGCTGGTTCTTGGGGTCCCACTGGCCGAAGTCGTCGCGGAAGGAGAAGACCCGCTCCTTGGCGCGCGCCTTCTCCTCGTCGCGCCGCGCGCCGCCGAAGGCGGCGTCGAAGCGGTGCTCCTCGATCGCGTCCAGCAGCGTCGTCGTCTGCAGACGGTTGCGGCTGGCCCGCCGTCCGGTCTCCTCCACGACGCGGCCCTTGTCGATCGACTCCTGCACCGAGGCGACGACGAGGCGGATGCCGAGCTCGGCCACCCGGCGGTCGCGGAACTCGATGACCTCGGGGAAGTTGTGGCCGGTGTCGACGTGCATCACCGGGAAGGGGATCCGGGCCGGCCAGAAGGCCTTCTCGGCGAGGCGCAGCATGACGATGCTGTCCTTGCCGCCGGAGAAGAGCAGGACGGGCCGTTCGAACTCGGCCGCGACCTCGCGGACGATGTGGATCGACTCCGCTTCGAGTACGTCGAGCTGGGACGTCCGGTAGTCACGGGCGTCAGCTGTGCTGCGCTGCATCGCGTTAACGCTCCCGGGTCGGTTCGTTACAGGACCGCCCGGATGCCGGCGAGCAGCGTTGGCGCCAGTTCCGGGTGGCAGACCAGAATATCCGGCAGGTGGGGGTCCTCGCGGTTGTAGGTCAGCGGTGACCCGTCGATCCGTGAGGCGTGGGCGCCGACCGCGTGGGCGACGGCGACCGGGGCGGCGGAGTCCCATTCGTACTGTCCGCCGGCGTGGACGTAGGCGTCGACGTCGCCGAGCAGCACCGCCGCGACCTTCGCTCCGGCCGATCCGATCGGCACGAGCTCGACCTCGGCGTCGAGGTGCTCGGCGAGGCGTGTGGTGAACTCCGGCGGGCGGCTGCGGCTCACCGCGACCCGGATGTGCCCGGTGTCGACCGGCGCGAGCTCGATCGGCTCGGCGGTCGAGAGCGTACGGCCCTGCGACGGCAGCGCGACCGCGCCCGCCGTGAGCCCGCCGTCCGTGTCCTCGCCGCGCTGCCAGAGCGCGACGTGGACGGCCCAGTCTCCGCGGCCCTCCTCGGCGTACTCTCGCGTGCCGTCGAGCGGGTCGACGATCCACACCCGCTCCGCGTCGAGGCGGGAGAGTTCGTCCTTGCCCTCCTCGCTGAGCACGGAGTCGCCCGGGCGCTGCCGCGCGAGCGCTTCGACCAGGTAGACGTGGGACTCACGGTCGCCGGCGTCGCGGAGGGCCTTGAGGTCACCGAAACCACGGTCGGAGCGCAGCCGGAGGAGCAGCGCACCCGCCTCGGTCGCGAGATCACGGGCGAGGGCATGATCGTCGTGCGTCACGTACTTCTCTCTACGTCAGTAGGCGCCGGAGCCTCGGGCCACCGCGGACCATGTCTTCCACAGGATCTGCAGGTCGAGAGTCAGGGACCAGTTCTCGACATAACGCAGGTCCAGGCGGACCGATTCCTCCCACGATAGATCAGAACGCCCGCTCACCTGCCACAGACCGGTCATGCCGGGGCGTACGACGAGCCGCCGGCGTACGTCGTCACCATACTGGGCGACCTCGTCGGGCAGCGGAGGGCGTGGGCCCACGAGCGACATGTCGCCGCGCAGCACGTTGATCAGCTGGGGCAGCTCGTCGAGGGAGTATCGGCGCAGCCACCCGCCCGTACGGGTGATCCGCGGGTCGTTTCTGATCTTGAACAGGACGCCGTCGTGGTCGTTGTACTGCACGAGGGCGGCCTTGCGTCGCTCGGCGTCCGGCACCATCGTGCGAAACTTCAGCACCGTGAACTCGCGGCCGTCACGGCCGACCCGCACCTGCCGGAACAGCGCCGGGCCCCTGCTGTCGAGGCGGATCGCGATCGCGATGCAGGCCAGCACGGGACACAGGAGGGCGAGCGCGAGACCGGCGCCGACCCGGTCGAAGGCGCTCTTGGCCAGGCGGCGTCCGCCGGACAGCTCCGGGTGCTCGACGTGCAGGAGTGGCAGGCCCGCCACCGGGCGGATCGTGGTGCGGGGGCCGGCGACCTCCATCAGCGCGGGCGCGACGACGAGGTCCACGTCGTCCTTCTCGAGCTGCCAGGCGAGCCTGCGCAGCGCCACGCCGTCGAGCTCGGGGCAGGCCAGCACGGCGACCGTACAGGCGCGGAGCCGCTCGACCACGGCCGCGACCTCGGTGAAGTCGCCCACGACCGGCACCCCTTCGACCTCGGTGACGGCGTCGTCGCCCGTGGTGAGCATCGTCGGCAGGCACGCGGCGGCGATCTCCATGCCGTGGAAGGGCTCGCGGCGGAGCTGGCGGATCAGGTCGGCGACGGCGGCCCGGTGGCCGACGACCACGACGCGCCGCATGTACTGGCCGGCCTTGCGCCGCCGGTGCAGCCGCTTGCGCAGCTGGTAGCGGCCGTACAGGTCGAAGCCGGTGGTGAGGGGCAGCGCGGCGACCACGTAGCCGCGCGCCACGTCGATCTTCGTGGCGTACGCCAGGATGGCGACGCTCGCGGTCAGGGCGAAGCCGGACTGCAGGATCCGGCGGAACTCCTCCGGTCCCACGCCGAACATCGGCTGTTCGTACCCCCGGGCGAGAGCGAGCGCGCCGGTCCACAGGAACGGGAGGGCGAAGCTCAGCGCGATGTAGGGAGTGCTCCAGGGGTCGCCGAAGGAGGGCAGGCGGAACCGGATCATGAAGGCGATCACGCCTCCGAGCAGCGCGGCGAGGAAGTCGAGGCCGAATGCCTGACGGGCATAGCGCGATGCCCAGGCCGTGACCTGTTCCCTGCTTCCGCCCACGGGCCGAGCCCTTGGCCGCGCCTCTTCGACGACCGCCATTTCACCCCTCGTCGAACGTCACTTTCAACCTGTACTGATCCATGACGCTCGTTAGCCACCTGAGGTTCACGAATTCGTTCTCGGTGTGGCACATATCCTAGAGTTCGCCTGCGCCGCGAGAGGTGACATCGCCACCTTCGGCCACCTCCACCCCACCGTGGGCTCAGGGCTCGCCGTGGAAGGCGTTCTGGGCCCGCTCCAGGCCCTGCGTGAGGAGCGCCTCGACGGCGTCCGCGGCACGGTCGGTGTTCAGGTCCAGTTCCTTGCGCTCGGCGGCGGAGAAGTCGCGCAGGACGAACGCCGCGGCGTCCATCCGGCCCGGAGGCCGTCCGATGCCGAACCGTACCCGCAGATAGTCGCGCCCGCCCAGGCTTTTGGTGATCGAGCGCAGGCCGTTGTGGCCGTTGTCGCCGCCGCCCCGCTTCAGGCGCAGGGTGCCGTACGGGATGTCGAGCTCGTCGTGGACGACGACGAGCCGCTCCAGCGGGATCTTGTAGAAGTCGCAGAGGGCCTTGACCGGCCCGCCGGACTCGTTCATGTACGACCGCGGCTTGGCGAGCACCACGCGCCGGCCGGCGAGCCGCCCCTCGACGACGTCGGCGCGGGCCCGGTGGGACTTGAACCGGCCCCCGACCGTGCCGCCCAGGGCGTCGAGCACCATGAAGCCGACGTTGTGCCGGTTGCCGGCGTAGCCCGGACCCGGGTTGCCCAGGCCGACCACGAGCCACGGCTCATCCGAGGCCATCGTTCCTCCCGCGCGCAGGTGAAAACGCGAAAGGCGCCCCCGCAGGGGCGCCCGTCGCACTCGTGAGCCTCAGGGGCCCGGCTTTTACTCCTCGCCACCCTCGGACTTGGCCTCTGCCTCGCCCTCGGCCTCGACGGCGCCCTCACCCTCGGCCGCCTCGCCCTCGCCGAGCTCGGCCTCCCGCTGCGCGGCGGTCGGCGCGGCGATGACGTGGAGGACGAGCGTGTCCTCCTCGGCGTCGAGCGTCGCACCGCTCGGGAGCGGGAGGTCCTTGGCGAGCAGCTGGTCGCCGATGGCCATGCCCTCGACGTTGACCTCGATCGCCTGCGGGATGTGGGTGGCCTCGGCCTCGAGCGACACCTGAACGAGCTGCTGGTCGAGCATGCCGTCCGGCACGACGTCACCGGTCACCTGGACCGGCACCTCGACGGTGACCTTCTCGCCGCGCTTGACGACGAGCAGGTCCACGTGCTCCAGAAAGCCCTTCAGAGGGTCACGCTGGACGTCCTTGGGCAGAGCCAGCTCGTCGCCACCGTCGAGCCCCTGCAGGCGCAGCAGCGCGTTCGGGGTCTTCAGCGCGAGCATCAGCTCGTGGCCCGGCAGCGTGATGTGACGGGGGTCGGTGCCGTGGCCGTACAAGACGGCGGGCACCTTGCCGGCCCTGCGAGTGCGCCGCGCGGGGCCCTTGCCGAATTCGGTGCGGGGCTCGGCGGCGATGCGTACCTCGGACACGGCAAAACTCCTCGTTGGATCAAGCTAGTCAGTGCTACGTCGACGGGATAAGTCGAAATGTCGGTGCTCCGAGCGACACGCGGACCGGGTCTGGTCGGCCGCGCGACACAGCGTCGGACGCACACGGTCAACCAAGTCTAGCCGATCGTCCTTCCCATTCGTGCCGGGAGGCGATCGTTGTCAGCTGTGGCCACCGAAGAGGCTGGTCACGGACCCGTCACTGAACACCTCGTTGATCGCTCGGGCGATCAGCGGGGCGATCGACAGCACCGTCAGCTTGTCGAACCGCTTGTTGTCCGGAATCGGCAGCGTGTTGGTGAGGACCACCTCGGAGATCCGGGAGTTCTTCAGCTTGTCCACCGCCGGGCCGGACAGCACGCCATGCGTGGCGGCGACGACCACACGGGCCGCGCCCTCCTCGAACAGCGCCTCGGACGCCTTCACGATCGTGCCGCCGGTGTCGATCATGTCATCGACGACCACGCACGTACGGCCCTCGACCTCGCCGACGACGTCGAAGACCTTGACCTCGTTGGCCACGTCGGGGTCGCGGCGCTTGTGGATGATCGCCATCGGGCAACCGCCGAGCTCGTCGCTCCACCGCTCGGCCACGCGCACCCGGCCGGCGTCGGGCGCCACGACGGACACCCCGTCGGTGTCGAGCTTGTTCTTGATGTAGTCGGTGAGGAGCGGCAGCGCGAACAGATGGTCCACCGGGCCGTCGAAGAAGCCCTGGATCTGCGCGGTGTGCAGGTCGACCGCCATCAGCCGGTCGGCGCCCGCGGTCTTGAACAGGTCCGCCATCAGCCGTGCGGAGATCGGCTCACGGCCGCGGTGCTTCTTGTCCTGCCGGGCGTACCCGAAGAACGGGGCGACCACGGTGATCCGCTTGGCCGACGCGCGCTTCAGCGCGTCCACCATGATCAGCTGTTCCATGATCCACTGGTTGATCGGCGCGGTGTGGCTCTGCAGGACGAACGCGTCGGACCCGCGGACCGACTCGTTGAAGCGGACGAACGTCTCGCCGTTCGCGAAGTCGTACGCCGACGTGGGGGTCGGCTCGACGCCGAGAGCCTCGGCCACCTCCTCGGCCAGCTCGGGGTAGGCACGGCCGGAGAAGAGCATCAGCTTCTTCTCACCCGTCGTTTTGATGCCGGTCACGAGGTCAGTCTCCTTGCTCTGCTCGTTCTTGCGCGCGTCGTGCGGCCTCCGCGGACGGAGTGCCCGAACGCCGGCGCTCGACCCACCCCTCGACGTTGCGCTGGCGGGCCCGGGCGACGGCCATCGCGCCGGGGGGGACGTCACCGGTGATCACCGAACCGGCCGCCGTGTAGGCGCCGTCGCCGATGCGCACCGGCGCGACGAGCATGTTGTCACTGCCCACCTTCACGTGATCCCCGACGACGCTCTTGCGCTTCTCGACGCCGTCGTAGTTCACGAAGACGCAGGCCGCGCCGATGTTGGAACCCGCGCCGATCTCGGCGTCGCCGACGTACGTCAGGTGCGGCACCTTCGTGCCCTCACCCACCACGGCGTTCTTCATCTCGACGTACGTGCCGGCCTTGGCCCCGCGGGCCAGCCTCGTGCCCGGCCGCAGGTACGCGAACGGCCCGACGCTGACCTCCGGGCCGATCTCGGCGCCCTCGCAGACGGCGTTCGCGACGACCGCGTCCTCGCCGACCGTGGTGTCCGTGATGGTGCAGCCGGGGCCCACCCGCGCCCCCGCCGCGACGTGCGTGGCACCCCGCAGCTGGGTGCCCGGCTCGATCACCGCGTCCGGCTCGATCGTCACCTGGACGTCGACCCAGGTGGACATCGGGTCGACGACCGTGACGCCCTGGCGCATGTGCGCCTCGAGGACGCGGTCGTTG
The DNA here is from genome assembly GCF_042429965.1 of Actinoallomurus acaciae. Taxonomy (NCBI): domain Bacteria; kingdom Bacillati; phylum Actinomycetota; class Actinomycetes; order Streptosporangiales; family Thermomonosporaceae; genus Actinoallomurus; species Actinoallomurus acaciae. Next base: position 6,881 of record NZ_JBHLZP010000091.1, on the reverse strand, counting down.
AGCAGCCGCCGGGCCTCGGCGAGCTGCACCCGGTCGTTGACGCCGAGGGGGCCGATCCAGTGGCGGTCCAGCGCGCCGCCGACGCGGCGGCCCGAGTCGCGGAGGATGGTGACGACGTCGGTGAGGTACTCCTCGCCCTTCGCGTTGTCGGTGGTCACCTGCTTGAGGGCGGCGCCGAGCAGGGCACCGTCGAAGGCGTACATGCCGACGTTGATCTCGGTGATGGCACGCTGGGCGGCGTCGGCGTCCTTCTCCTCGACGATCGCGCTCACCGAGCCGTCGGCGGCGCGGATCATGCGCCCGTAGCCGGTCGGGTCGGGCAGGTCGGCGGTCAGGATCGTCGCGGCGTTGCCCTCGTCCTCGTGCACCGCCAGGAGTTCGTGGAGCACGTCGCCCCGCAGGAGGGGGGCGTCGCCGTTGAGCACGAGCACCGTGCCCTCGATCGAGCCGACGGCCTCCAGCACCATGCGCACGGCGTGGCCGGTGCCGTTCTGCTGCTCCTGGACCACCGGCCGGGCCCCGGGCCAGTCCGCCTCGAGGTGTGCGGTCACCTTGTCCCGGTCGTGGCCGACCACGACCAGGAGCCGCTCGGGATCGAGTTCGCGCGAGGCCGCGAGGACGTGGCCCACCATGGTGCGCCCGCCGAGTTCGTGCAGGACCTTCGGCACCCTGCGGGATTTCATTCTCGTGCCCTCGCCTGCGGCCAGGACGATGACAGCAGCCGGACGGATCGCGCTCACGTATGGAGGCCCTTCGGCATTGCGGACGGATACGCGTCGGGGCAGAGAGCCGGTCCCCGTCAGAGGCGTTCTACGGGGTCAGGCGACCTTCGGATGGCAGCGGCGGCCGGCCCGGCCGTCTCCTGCCCGACATCCCGAAGAATACCGCTGGGGCGATGACCGGCACGCAGGTTGGGGGTGGCCTTTCCACCTGACCGAAAGTGCCATGGGGGGTCGACGGACGTCACCGTCAGCTCCGGCGCCTGGACTCGAACCAGGAACAAAGGGACCAAAACCCTCCGTGTTGCCGATTACACCACGCCGGACCGTACAGGGCGCTCCGGCGTCCGGAGTCCCACGGTCGATCGTCCACGATACCGGTCCATCGGCCCCACGCAGGCCGGATAAAGGGGGCACCGCGCCCGATAAAGGTGATCTTGCTACCCGGTAACCGCTGTGTGACCTACGCGACAGGTTTGGCCTAATTCCTCGGGGCACCTTGCTTAACCTACGCCCCCGTAGGTTACGGTTGCGTAGCCGTAAGTTCTCGACCCGGCAGGAGGAAGCCGCATGACCATAGCCCCGGCAGGAACGCCGTCCGTCACTGATCGGCCGCAGGCCAGACCCGAAATCGAACCCGACCCCAAGGGCACGTTTGAGAAGGTCCTTATGGGCGTCTTCATCGCGGTCCCGCTTCTCGCCGTCGTGGCGGCCGTGCCGTTCGCGTGGGGCTGGGGGCTCGGCTGGAGCGACCTGGCGATCATGTTCGTGATGTACGGCGTCTCCGGTCTCGGAGTCACCGTCGGGTACCACCGGCACTTCACCCACGGCTCGTTCAAGGCCAAGCGCCCGCTGCGCATCGCCTTGGCCATCGCCGGTGGCCTGTCCATCGAGATGAGCGTGATCGACTGGGTGGCCGTGCACCGGCGCCACCACAAGTACTCCGACCAGGAGAACGACCCGCACTCGCCCTGGCGCTTCGGCAACGACTGGCGCGCCCTCACCAAGGGCCTGATCTGGGCCCACATGGGCTGGCTGTTCGACAGCCGCCGTACGTCGCCGAGCAAGTTCTGCCCCGACCTGATGGCCGACAAGGACATGCGGCGGATCAGCCGCTTCTTCCCCGGCCTGGTGGCCATCTCGCTGCTGCTGCCCGCCGCGCTCGGCGGCCTGCTGACCATGTCCTGGTGGGGCGCCCTGACCGGCTTCTTCTGGGGCGCGCTCGTACGGGTCAGCCTCCTGCACCACGTCACGTGGTCCATCAACTCCATCTGCCACGCCATGGGCGAGGAGGAGTTCGAGGCGCGTGACAAGTCCCGCAACGTGTGGTGGCTGGCGATCCCGTCGTTCGGCGAGTCGTGGCACAACCTGCACCACGCCGACCCGACCTGCGCGCGGCACGGGGTGCTTCCCGGCCAGCTCGACAGCAGCGCCCGTACGATCTGGCTCTTCGAGAAGCTCGGCTGGGCCTGGGACGTCCGGTGGCCGAACCCGGAGCGGCTCGCCGCGAAGCGGATATCGTAGGCAGAGCCGACCGGCCCGACTCCGCGACGGGCGGCCGGTTGCGGCCGCCCGGCGCACGCACAAGGTGCCTCCGGCATCCCGTGAGCAGGGCTCATCTTGGAAATCCCCCGGCTGTACGGCACCGCCGGCGTCTCCGTTCCCGAGCCGCCAGGCCAGGAGTGAAGAGTGACCGTCACAATTGATGATGTGAGCGAACCCCCCAGGACCCGTCGCAAACGCATGACGGGCAAAGAGAGACGGGAGCAGCTACTCGACATAGGCCGGGGCCTCTTCGCCGACCGCGGCTTCGACGGCACCTCGATCGAAGAGATCGCCACCGTCGCCGGCGTCTCCAAACCCGTCGTGTACGAGCACTTCGGCGGCAAGGAGGGCCTGTACGCCGTCGTGGTCGACCGCGAGATGGCACAGCTCCTCGACATGGTCACCAAGGCGCTCGTCGGAGGACATCCCCGGCAGAAGATCGAACGCGCCGCACTGGCCCTGCTGGAGTACATCGAAGACAGCAGCCAGGGCTTCCGCATCCTCGTCCGCGACTCGCACGCGGCGTCGGCCACGGGCACGTTCGCCAGCCTGCTGAGCGACATCGCCAACCAGGTCGAGCACATTCTCGGCGACGAGTTCAAGGACAAGGGGTACGACCCGAAGGCCGCGCCCCTGTACGCCCAGGCCCTCATCGGCATGGTCGCCATGACCGGGACCTACTGGCTGGACGTGCAAAAGCCCAAGCGCGACGAGGTCGCCGCCCACCTGGTCAACCTCGCGTGGAACGGCCTGTCCGGGCTGGAGCCCAAGCCGTACCTGACCACGGACCACAAGGCCCGCCAGAAGGACCTCAAGGCCAAGGCCAAGGAGGCGGCGAAGGAAGCGGCGAAGGAGGCCAAGGAGTCGGCCCGCGCCGCCCGCCGGACGAGCCCCGAGCCGGGCACCGCCTGACTCAGCGTAGCCGTACTGTCACACCCTCCCCCTATCGTGCGACGCATGAATTCCAGGGAGAGGACGGCACATGTGGCACGGCGCCCCCGGTCCCGGTCGGCGGCACGCCGACTGGGCGGAGATGGACCGTTTCGTCGACACGCAGCGGTCCCGCCAGGCACGCGACAACGCGGCGGACTCCCGCGCGAGACGGTTCACCGAGAGCCTCGAGGACGCGGTCCTGGACCTCGCGGCCGACGGCAACGCCTTCGAGCGCGCCGGCCACAAGGCCGGCCACGTCGAGGAGTTACGTCGCGTGCTCGGCCTTCTCCTCGACGTGCTGGCCGACTGGGAGATGCTCGCCGCCCGCACCGGTGACCGGCTGGAGTAGCTCCAGCCGGTTGCCGACCGGGTCGTCGACGTAGAAACGCCGAAAGCCGGGCAGCAGGTCGTCGGGCCGCACCTCATGACCTGCCGCCCGGAGCCGGCCGGCCATGACATCGAGGTCCCGCACGAGAATGCCGGGATGCGCCTTACGCGCCGGCCGGAAGTCCTCCTCGACACCGATGTGGATCTCGATGCCAGGCGCCCCGAACCACACACCACCCCGAGCGGCCAACACGGGCGGCTTGGCCAGTTCGGCGAGCCCGAGCACCCCGGCGTAGAAGTCCCGCATGACCTGCTCGACACCGGGCGGCGCGGCAAGCTGCACATGGTGAAGCCCGACCAACGTCACCACGCCACCCCCTGCCGCCCCGACACCTTTCCGCCCACAGGCCACACGCGATGAAACCCGGCCAGGGCCCTCACACCGACTCCCCTACCCGAACCACCCCGCACGTCCAGACGACTCCCCGCGCGACCGCCCCCTCTTGCGCGGACGACATGTGACGAAACCCGACCCTGACCATCGCGGCGGCCTCCCTACCCAGACGACTTCCCGCACGGACAATCCCCGCGCCAGGCGGCGAGCCTCGCGCGCGAAAACCCGACCAGGACCATCACCGACCGCCCTGGACCGGCCCGCACGTCCAGACGGCTCCCCATGCGGCCAGCCCCTCTTGCCCGAACGACACGTGACGGAACCCGGCCCTGACCATCGCGCCAGCTCCTTACCCAGACGACCTCCCGCCCGGACAATTCCCCGCGCGCAGGCAGCATGGCGAGCCGCACGCCGGTAAGCCGCATCAGGCCCTCGCGCCAACTCCCTTGCCCAGATGGCTTCCTCGCGTCCGGGGCTCCCCGTACGCAGCCGGGCATCACGAGCCGCCGTCGGCGAAGCGTGCGGTGACGGTCGAACCCACCGCCAGCCGCGCCGAGCGCGCGATCGGCTCATCCACCAGCAACCCGTCGCGGCCCAGGTCGGCCGACCCGGACCGCAGCGACAGCCGCACGGCGCCGCACGCGGTGCAACTCAACCAGGTCCATCACACCCGGCTCCCGCTATCCAGATCGCCCTTCACATCCGCACGGCTCCCCATACACGGCCGGGCACCACGAGCCGCACACGGTGCAACCCGACCAGGACCATCACCGACTCCGCCCACCCGGTACCGCCCCTCGCGTCCGGACGGTTCCCCGTGCGCGGCCGGGCACCCGTGTGGCCGGTTTCTCTGGTGCGGGCGACCATGGTCATCGCGCCAGCCCCCGGCCCGGACGACTTCTCACAGGGACGATTCCCCGTGTGCGGGCGGCGCGGCGAGGAGACCCGACCAGGGTCATCACTCCGGCTCTTCCCGCCCGGACGGCTCCTCGCGTCCGCCTGGTTCCCCGTGCGCGGGCAGCGCCGACGCGACGACGAAGATCCGGCGGAAGGGGAAGATCGTGCCGTGCGGGCCGGGCGGGTACGCCTTACGGAGCCGGGCCGACAGTTCCGCGACGAACTCCTCGCGTTCTTCCTCGCGGGACAACACGTCGAACGCCGGGCGCAGCGCCGTGCCCTTCATCCATTCGAGCACCGGGTCGTCCCCGTGCAGAATCTGAAGGTAGGTCGTCTCCCATGCGTCGACCTCGCACCCGAGATCACTGAGCAGCTGGAAGTACTCCGCAGGCTCACTGACGACGTTGTGCCGGTTGACGCGGGCCAGCCGATCCCGCCAGCGGGGCGTTTCACACAGTTCCCGCAGGATGCGGTGGCTGTCCTGCTCAAAGTTCCCGGGCATGCTGAACGCCAGCCGCCCACCGGGAGCCAACCCCGCAACCCAGCGTGCCAGCAGGTCCTGGTGTCCAGGCACCCACTGAAAGGCCGCGTTGGAGAAGATCACGTCCACAGGCCGCGACGGCACCCACGCGGCGATGTCCCCAACCGAGAACGCGACCGATCCGCCAGGCACCGCCCCGACGGGAGCCTGCCCACCGGACGCCTCCCCAGCGGGCAGCTCTGCGCCGGACGCCCGTCCACCCGACACCTCTCCGCCGGGCACCCGCCCATCGGACGCTTCCCCGCCGGACACCCGCCCACCAGACAGCTCGCCACCGGACGCCCCATCGGACGCTTCCCCGCCGGACACCCGCCCACCAGACAGCTCGCCACCGGACGCCCATCCATCGGACGCTTCCCCATCGGACGCCCGCCCGCCAGACAGCTCTCCACCGGGCACCCGCCCGCCGGACGCTTCCTCACCGGACGCCAATCCACCGGACAGCTCTCCACCGGACGCTCGCCCGCTGGGCGCTTCCCCATCGGACGACTCTCCTCCGGGCGGGGGCTGGAGGTGATCGAGCGACAGGCGTCGGGCTTCGGCGATCATCTGCTCGGAGCTGTCGATGCCCTCGATGACGGCGTTCGGCCATCGGGCGGCCAGGTCGGCCGTACGCTCGCCGGGGCCGCAGCCCAGGTCGACCACGTACGCCGGGGCCTCGACGTCCACCCGGGCGAGCAGCTCATAGAAGGGGCGCGCTCGGTGAGAGGAGTACGCCCGATATTGCTGAGGGTTCCAAATATCTCTTGACATCGAGATAAAGCATCGCGGCTAGATATCTCGATGTCAAGACAGGTAAAGTGATCGACATGGAGGACGAGGTCGATCGCCTGGTCGCGGCCTGGCGCACTGAGCGGCCAGACCTCGACACCGAGCCCCTGCATGTCCTCAGCCGGGTGTCGCGGCTCGCCCGGCACCTCGACCGTGCGCGCCGGGCCGTGTTCGCCGCGCATGATATGGAGTCGTGGGAGTTCGACGTGCTGACCGCACTGCGCCGCGCCGGTCCACCGTACGAGCTGAGCCCAGGCCGTCTCCTGCGCGCCACGCTCGTCACCTCCGGCACGATGACCAACCGGATCGACCGCCTGGAGAGCGCCGGGCTGGTCAGCCGCAATCCCGACCCCCAGGACAAACGCGGCGTGCTCGTACGGCTGACCGACGCCGGCCGTACCCGCGTCGACGCCGCCTTCGCCGACCTCATCGACCGCGAACGCGACCTGCTCGGCTCTCTCACCGACGACGACCGCCGAACCCTCGCCGGCCTGCTGCGTTCACTCCTCGTCCCCTTCGACACGGACGCCGCGAGCTAGATCGTTGATGGGAAATGTGTGGGCTGGTGGTTAGTGGTCGTAGGCGGTCAGTGATCGTTTGACGGGTGCGCCGATGAGCCAGTTGTGCCAGATCGCGGCGTTAAGGGCCAGAATTCGCTGGGATATGCGTGTCCATAGACCTTCGGTGGTGCGGGCGTTGTGGCGTTCGAGGCCGAGCTGGTTCTTCAAGGTCCAGATGATCGCTTCGATCCGCT
>NZ_JBHLZP010000090.1:0-21694 GCF_042429965.1 Actinoallomurus acaciae | reverse complement strand
ACGTCGAGCAGCCCTGCCCGGCTGGCTCCACTTCTACAATCACCACCGAGCCCACTCCGCCATCGGAGGCAAGCCACCAATCACCCGACTGACCAACCTCCCTGGACATCACACCTAGGCGTCGTCGGATTGCCTTCTTAGTGATGGGCAACCATAGGTTGCCCATCCAATTGAGGCAACCTATGGTTGCTTTATGAGTGATTCCGTGGTGACTCTGGACACCCTGATCGATCAGGTCCGCGCCGGGCTCGAGACGGCGCCCGTTCTCGACCGGCTCACCCGCGCCGTCGACGTGGCGGCGCGAGTCAGCGAGCTCGGCGAGAACCTCATCGGGCACTACGTCGACGAGGCCCGCCGGGAGGGCGTCTCCTGGGGCGACATCGGCACCCGGCTCGGCGTGAGCCGGCAGGCCGTGCAGAAGAGGTTCATCCCCGCCGCCGACCCGCGTGAGGGCGACCGGGAGGGGTTCTGGAGCCGGGCCACCGACGGGCTGCGCGCGGTCGTCGGCGAGGCCCGCGAGGAGGCGCGCCGCCGGCGCAAGACCTACCTCGGCACCGAACATCTCCTGCTCGCCCTGATCGCCCGCGAGGACGACCCCGCCACCCGGGCGCTGGCCGCCTGTGGCGCCGGCCCGGCCACACTGCGCGCGGCCGTCGACGGACGCGTCGGCATTCCCACCGGTGATCCGCTGCCCGACGAGACGCCCTTCACCCGGCTGTCGCTGACCGCCCTGCGCCACGCGCTGCGCGAGGCGCTGCGCGCCGGAAGCGAGAGCGTCGGCACCGGACATCTCGCCCTGGGCCTGCTCACGATCGGCGACGGCCTGGCCCACGACGTCATGGTGAACCTCGGCGTCGGCTACGACTCCCTGCGGACCGCCCTGGCCGACACCGGCGAGCAGCCGTAGGCCGCGCGAACGGGACACGGCGTCACCCGCCGCCCGGCCGAGCGGCGGGTGAGGCCGTGCCGTCTGCGGGTCAGGAGATGGGTTCGGGATTGAAGACCCGGCTCGCGGGGTGGGGGAAGGTGAAGTCGGCACTGCAACCGGTCGGGACTCCGTCCACCGAGGCCTCCGTACCGGGGATTCCGCCTTCGAGGAGCCCGCTGCCGTGGAAGTGCAGGTTCCGGCCGCCGTTGGTGATCGTGATCTCGGCCGGGTCGGTGCGCTGCACCGACCAGACGGGGTTCACCCCGATCTTGTAGATGTCTCCCTGCTGTTCGGCGGTCCTCGCGGTTCCGTCGGGGTTGAGCTGGATCACGATGTCCCAGGCCAGTGCGGCGAAGAAATCGCCCTGCCAGGCGATGCACTGGACCGTGACCGGTGCCGGCGCGCCGTTCGCCGTGGCGGCCGAGCCGGTGTCGGCGTGGGCGGGAGCCGCCCACGCGGCCGCGACGGACATCGTCATCGTGGCCGCGATCGCCGACGCGAGCGCCAGGACGAGTCGCCGCAGGCGGGCCGGGGCGGGACTGATCGAGTCGGTGGGACGTTTCACGGCAGGTCCTCCTTCTGGGTGGAGCGGTCGATCCCAGATGTAGGACCTCGCAGGTTGTTCGTCACCGCCCAGGCCGAGCGAACGAACAACGTCCGAACAACCGATCAATCGCGGCGTCCCGGAGTCAGTCGCGGTCGGCCGGCGGCGGGGTGAACTCCCCGGTCTTGGCGAGTCGTTCGGCGACGTCGCGCAGCTTGACGTTCGTGTGCTGGGACGAGGCGCTGAGCAGGGCGAACGCCTCCTGGGCGGCGACCCGGTACCGCTCCATCAAGATGCCCTTCGCCTGCCCGATGACATCGCGGCTCTCAAGCGCGTTCCGCAGTTGCGCGCGCTCGCCGATGGTGGCCATCGCGATGGCGGCGCAGGCCGCGATCGAGCCGCCCACCCGTTCGGCGGCCGCGGTGAAGGCGTGCGGCTTCGGTGAGTACAGGCTCAGGACGCCCACCGCGCCGATCCGTACGGACAGGCGGAACGCGAGGACCGAACGCACGCCCCGCGCGACCGCCAACGGGGCGAACCGCGGCCAGCGCGACTCGTACGCCAGGTCGTCGGCGCACACGCTCTCGGTGAGCAGCGCGTCCACGCAAGGGCCCTGGCCGACGTCGTACTGCAGGGCGTCCAGCCGTGCCGCCAGCTCGCCGGTGTACACGGGCGTCGACGCCCCGTCCTGGCCCAGCATCGTCGCCCCCGCGTGGACGGCGCCGGGGACCTCGTTCTCGGCCAACCGCAGGATCTGCTGGACGACGAGGGCCGCGTCGTCCTCGGCCTCCAAGAGCCGCGCCAGCCCCGCCAGGTGATGACTCACTCCATCAACCGGCGTCATCTCGTCAGACGGCATCGCCCCGCGGTTCTGATCCAGGCCGGGCACGCCGCCCGAGCATTCTCCAGGCCAACGATTCCAAGCGGGCGGCAGGCCGGAAAGCCAGGACGCGAACGGGCCGCGTCGTACTATCCCGAGAGCGAAGGGCCGTCGTGCGTGTGACCGGTCTGGGGCGTCCCGGTATGGTTCATGCCGAATGTCGTTCTAATTTCTGGTGGGGGCTGGCATGGGCGGGTTCGGCGAGGCCACGACGGTACGTCGTACGGGCGAGGGGCGTTACTCCGCCACGCTCGACGCCGACTTCGGGTTCCAGCAGGCGCTCAACGGCGGCTACCTGATGGCCGTCCTCGCCCGGGCCGTCCTGGACGCCTCCGGCCGCCCGCACCCGATCTCCACCGCCGCGAGCTTCCTGCGGGTCGCCAAGCCCGGCCCGGCCGAGGTGCTGGTCGAGACGCGCAAGTCCGGGCGTACGACCGAGGTCGCCCGCGTGTCCCTCGTCCAGGACGACGCCCCGGTCGTCGACGCCCTGATCACCACCGGAACCCTCGACGGCGACGCCGAACCCCTCTACTCCGAGGACGCCGGGTGCCTGCCGGCGATCGAGGAGTGCGTCACCTTCGGCGGCGACGGGCAGGACGGGTTCGCCGCCCAGGTCGACATGCGGTACGACCCGGCCACCATGGGCTGGCTCGACGGCCGCCCCAGCGGCCGGCTGGAGATGCGCTCTCACTTCCGGCTCCGGGAGACGTACGAGCCCGACGGCGTCCTGCTGGCACTCGCCGTCGACGCGCTCCCGCCGGTCGTGCTCAACACCGGACGGTACGGCTGGTCGCCGACGGTCGAACTGACCTGGCACATGCGGGCGGTCCCGGCGCCGGGACCGCTCGCCCTGCACGGCACCGGCCGCCTCGTCAGCGACGGCTGGTTCGACGAGGAGGTCGAGGTATGGGACGCGGCCGGCCGCCTGGTCGCCCAGAGCCGCCAGCTCGCCCGCGCCGGCCGCCGCCCCTGACCGGCTCCTAGAAGTCGTTCCAGTCGTAGGCCGGCTGGCCGTACTTGTCGGCATCGCCGTTCCACAGCTTGACGAAGGCGCGTTTGGCGTCGGCGGCCGCCTGGTTGGCCTTGTCGAAGGAGCTCCCTCCGGCGTCATCGCACGAGCCGCCCGACGTGGCGCGCTGGGCCCAGGTGAGGTACTTCTTGTCCGCGGTCAGCATCGTCCGGGTCATCGTGACCAGTGCCTGGCGGAGCTGGTCTCCGTTCAGAATGTCGTCGGTCGGCAGGGCCGTCGCCTGGTTCACCGCCTGGTAGCGCTCCTGGACGATCTGGTCGAGCGTGTCGGCGTCCGATGCGGCGTACGCGCACGAACCGAGGAAGGGCGGTAGCTCCGACCGGGTCGACTCCACGGTCTCCAGCAGCGCGTTCATCGCGGCCAGCTGCCCGGCCGGGTCGGCCGGCGGCGCGGTGTCCTGGACGGCGGGAGGCGGAGCCGGCTTCACGGGCCAGTGGACGTAGGAGGTCACGCCGCCGAACGCGGCCACCGCGGCCGTGCACAGCGACACGGCGAAGCTCTTCCACTGCGCCGCCGCGACCCCGGCGCGTTCGTCGTCGTCCGCCGGCTTCTGGTGCCGCCCGGTCTGTTCGTCGGTCGCCGGCTTGGGGAAGAGCTCCTCGTTGCAGTGCGCGCAGAGCGAGCGGGGCAGGAAGTTCGTGTTGGAGCACCAGGGACACTGCATGATCGGGCTCCTTACGCGCTGGCCGGAATGTCCGGCTCGGTGTCGAGCGGCTTGTACCCGCGCCGGACCCTCGTCTGTTCGAGCCACTTCCGGCCGTCGGCGGCGACCATCTCCAGGAGGCTCAGCGCGCCGGTGAGGTCGGCCAGGTCGGGCGACGGCGGCGACTGCTGCTCCTCCAGCAGCTGTTCGAGCAGCACCGGATCGAACGTGTCCACCGTGATGCCGATGGTGTGCTGGTTGACGAGCGCGAGGCGGAACTCCCGGTAGATGGGCACGGCCGACCTTCTGACCCTGTCCTTCTCCTCGTCCGTACGCGGCAGGACGACCTCGCGGCGGCCGTCGTCGAACCGGATGCCGGTCTCCTCCACCTGGGCCGAGGCGATGGCGTCATAGCGGAAGGCCATGCGCTGCTGGTCGCTCACGACGCCCGTCGGGAAGTCCAGGTGCATCCGCACCTGACGCACGCCGGACACGGTGAGCAGGAACACCCAGACCACGTACGAGGAGAAGCGCGGCTGCCCGCCCTTGACGCGGGACCGGCGCGCGGCCTCGGTGCCCTCGGGCAGGACGGCATGGGTGATGAGGTCCCGGCTCGCCAGCCCGTACTGGTTCATGGCCAGCGTCTTCAGGTAGATCTTGTCGTAGTCCAGCCACTGGGCCATCTCGTCGTCGTCCGGCCGGTCGGCGAGCAGGTCGACCCGCTCCTCGTGGGCGAACGTCTCCTCATCCAGGATCCACTCGGCCTCGGCCCGGTCGGCGGCGGCGTCGTGCCGCCGCGCGAGGTGCACGTCGACCCGGCTCCACGCCAGGAGAACGGCCCCGGCCGCCAGCCACAGCAGCGCCACGAACGCGACCGTCTTCTGGACCTTGATCATCTCGGCCAGCGCGTAGTACCAGCCGCCGACGAACGTGCCGAGCCCCACGGCCAGTATCGGAAGCCTCAGGCGGCGGTCCGGGTCCTCCGGCTCGTGGGCGGCCCATCGGCGCGCGAAGTTCTCGGCGTACCAGGCGATCAGCCAGTCGATCGCGCCGGGCGACACCTCCGGCTCGGCGTACAGGTCGACGATCTCCTGCGCCAGCAGTGTGCGGGCTCTCATGGTCGCGACCGTCCACCTCGGCCGTTGCGCGGCCGACGTCGGCGCGTACTTGTCGAACTGCTGCCGGACGGTCCGTTCGACGTGGGTGCTGAAGCCGGTCGGCGCGGGCCGTGGCCGGCGGGGATACCGCGCGGAGTATCGGGCGGGCAACTGGCCGGGCCCCCAGAGCAGCAGGATCCAGGCCCCGGCGGCGACGACGCCTCCGGTGATCACGGCCGTGTCGGCGCTGCCGGAGGTGACGAGCGTGAACGCCAGGGCGAGCCCGCCCGCACCCAGCACGGTGCCGCAGACGGCCGCCGCCCACTCGAACGGCCCGAATTCGGTCTGGCGTAAGACCTTCGGCCGCGGTGGTTCCGGATCCGGCTCGAAGAACTTCCACACCCGTTTCTCGCGGTCGTCCGCCGTGCGCTGCGTCCGGGCGATCTGGAGAAGGTCGTCCTCCCGCTGGTCCCGCAGGACGTTGGACAGGATCGGGTTCAGGTGCCGGTGGATCTCACTGCGGCGAGCGTCCGGGAGCCGGTCGAAGGCGGACCGGAAGGCGTCGATCGCGCCGGAGTCGAAGGTGCCGGTTCGCTCCTGCCCCTGGAGGCAGCCGATCAGCCCGGTGACCGCGCGGTGCGCGTCGCGCCACTCGTCGGCGGGGCCGTTCCGGCAGAGCCACCGCGCCTGGTCGAGCGCCTCGAACTCCTCCCGCTCCAGCACCTCGAAGGGCTGGTCGCTCAGCACCGCGATCGTCCAGTAGTAGGCGACCTCGTTCACCAGAGAGCCGGTCGAGTCGGAGGTGACCAGCTCCTCCTGTACGGCCTCCTCGATGAGCTGCCTCGCCTTGGGCGGCATCTTGCCGGCGAGATGCCGCTTGGCCACCGCGAACCTCTTCTCGGGCGGGTCACCGTCCTTGATCTCGTACCGGACGTCGCCGATGACCGTGCCCTGGATGCCGATGCGCGAGTTGTCCGCCGCGGTGTTGACCGTCCTGCCCCGGGACCGTCGCCGTTCCTGCGCCGGGCTCATCGGCCGTCCTGCTCGTCGCGCGTCAGGAAGTCGCCGAAGTTGATGTCGCCGACGACGTTGCCCGCCTGCAACCCGACCCGCGCGTTGCCGAAGGCGTTGTTGGTCACCGTGCCCGCGTCCGGCGGGACCACCCTGGCGTCGCGCAGCTCCGGCACCAGCTCGGTGAGCGTGGCGGCGATCCGGTCGAGGTCGGCCTCCAGATCGCGGTTGCGCAGCCGGACGTACTGGCACGTGGCGAGGCGTTCGAGCCCGGCGGGGAGGGCGTCCCTCTGCAGGGGTTTCGTCTCCCCGATCAGGACGGGCACCACACGGATGCCGAGGTCGAAGGCCTCGACGATCTCCCGCCGTACCCAGTCGGAGGCTTTGTTGATCTTGCGAACGTCGTGCTCGTCGCGGACCTCGAGCCAGTGGGAGCCGATGACGGCGAGGAGGACGGAGCTCGTGCGCACGCCCTTCAACAGCTCCTCCTCGAAGTCGTCGCCCGGCTTGATCGACTTACTGGCGCGGAAGAACACGTTCGAGGCGAACCGCTCGCTCAGCGCGTGCTCGAGCAGGGCGGCGGCGGTCTCCTCGTCGCTCGTGCGGTAGTTGACGAAGACGGTGGTCATGATCTTTCTCCCTTGGTCGCCGGCCTGGCCGAGGTCGTGTTCTCGTGGGTCGTCCGGACGGCGTTCACACCGCCGAGGTCTCCAGCGCCGCGGTCAGCGCGGGATAGAGCTCGCGCACCGTGGGGTTCGAGTGCCGGCGGGACAGCGTCCGAGCCAGGCGGCGCAGGTCGGAGGTGATCGTCGCCGAGCTGACGACGGAGGTGATGCCGAGGAGGCACGCCGTCAGCGCGCACGCGTGCTCGATCTCGCCCGCGGCGGCGTGCGCCAGCGCCTGACGCACGCCGTACCTGGCGCGGGAGCGGAGCGCCTCGGGCCGGATGCGGGCGACCTGGGCGTCGAGGATCTCGCTGGCCTCCTTCGGCCTGCCCAGTTCGTAGAGGCACCAGCCGGTGACCGTCGTGACGGTGTCGGGCAGGTTCGTCGGCCCGAGCACCGGCGCGCCCGTGCTCCCGCCGGGCGCTCCGAGCAGGTCGCGGGCCTGGTCGAGGCTGCGCATGCAGGCGTTGTAGTCGCCGGCGAGCGCGTGGCCCTGGGCCTCGCGCTGCGCGGCCAGCCCGCGGATGCGGGGCGGCGTCGCCGAGTGCGCCTGCGCCTGGCGCGCCAGCGCGACGGTCTGCCTGGCGTCGCCGCGGTAGAGCGTCACGAGGGCGCGGCGGATCAGCGCGTAGACCGCCAGGTCGTGGTCGTTGCCCGCCTCCGCCATCGTGACCGCGCGCGCGGTCAGCCAGAGAGCGGCCTTCTCCTCTCCGGACTCCTGGGCCATCCAGCCGGCGTACTCGGCGAAGCGCGCCCCCAGCGTCAGCAGGTCGTCGCGGGTGCCCGCGGGCGCCTCGGACGCCAGGACGCCGAGGACGCGGGTCTGCGCGATGACCGGGGGCAGCACAACGCCCGGGCTGGCCGTCTGGCCGAGGGTCCGGTAGTGGTCGAACAGCGATCGGAACGCCGTGAGCGCCGTCGGCTCCCTGGCGGTCGCGGAGACGCCGTGCGCGCTGAGAGCGAGACCCGCCATCGATGACGCGCTCACCGCCAGTGCGTCCCGGCGGCTGATCGGGCGGAACCAGCCCGCCCCGTCCGGCCCGAGATTCATCAGCCATACCTCGCCATCGTCGGTGACCATTTCGAGCGACGGCATTTCGGATGACGTGACGACGTCGGCCGGTCGTTCGGCGACAAGAGAAACAAGCGTCCCGTCGGCATTGAGTTCCGTGTCGCACATGCGCGCCAACTCTGCCGAGGGTGATTTACGCCCGGTCTCGACCTTGCTCAGATAGCCCTTGCTGTAATGCAGGCGCCTACCGAACTGTGCCAGTGAGAGGCCGGCCTCCATTCGCATTCGCCGGAGTTCGGAACCGAATAATCTCCGCGATTCCGTCATGACGGCCTCCGTTTCCCATTGCCGAATCAACGGGGCGCACTGAAGGTTCGTATCCGGCTCGGGCCTGCGGCTCGACCCGGATGTCGGTCGGGGCTGGGTGCGGCACCGTCGTGGGCGGGGCGACGATCCGCGGCGAGGAGGGGTGGAAGTGGCCGGCGAGCCGGAGTCCACGGCGACGGAATCCCCGGTCGGCTTCGGCCTTCCGGCAAAGATCATCTCTGTGGCGGATTCGTGGCAAGAACTCCGGATCCCCGTGTACTGCCAATGATGGTAACACCGCAACAAATCATGTCGAAGGGCTCGCTGAGAAGGGAGGTGCCGGGGCGGGTTTCCCGTTTCCTTCTGCAGGAGGCGGCCGGAAACGCCCTCGCCGCGGGGGTATCGGCCGGATCCGGACAAGGCCTTCGGTCGTACGTGCCGGGGCGGCTTGCCATGCGTTATTTCCGGTATGTGCTATATGATGCTTTCGGGAAGTGATTTCCGCGGAGAGCCATTATTGATCATGAAATGGCCGGGCCCGGGCCGCTCGCCGTGGGCCCCGCGGTCGTGACCGGAGCCGCCGTGTTCCCCGCGCGGACCGGCGGCCGACCCCGGCAGACCGCCCGAGCGGGCCGTAACCGCCACTGACCGGGCACGCGTCGCGGTGAGGTCGCCGAAATACCCGTGTGACATGCAGCGCATTGCCGCCGTGTTCCCCGTGGCGTTCTCTAGCCTGTGGGGTCATGTCTGACGCTTCGATCGGAATCTTCGACAGCGGCGTCGGCGGGCTGACCGTCGCCCGCGCGATCCTCGACCAGCTCCCGGACGAGCCGCTGCTGTACGTCGCGGACACGGCGCGTTTCCCGTACGGGCCGAAGCCGATCGCCGAGGTGCGCGCGAACGCCCTCGAGGTGCTGGACCACCTTGTCGAAGAAGGCGTGAAAATGCTCGTGATCGCCTGCAACAGCGCGAGCTCCGCGGTGCTGCGCGACGCGCGTGAACGTTATCGGGTGCCGGTGATCGAGGTCATCCAGCCGGCGGTGCGGGCGGCGGTCAGCGCGACGAGTACGGGAAAGGTGGGATTGGTCGCCACTCATGCGACGGTGACCAGTCGCGCCTATGACGATGCGTTCGCCGCTGCGCCTCATGTGACACTGACAAGTGTCGCCTGTCCGCGTTTTGTGGAGTTCGTGGAGCGGGGCATCACCATGGGCGACGAACTACTCGGCGTCGCACGAGAGTATTTGGCACCGATTGTCGAGGCGGGCTGTGACACGCTCATCCTCGGTTGCACGCATTATCCGTTGCTGACCGGAGTGATCTCCTACGTCGCGGGAGACAGAGTGACCCTCGTCTCCAGCGCCGAGGAGACCGCCAAAGACGTCTACCGGGTACTGCACGACCGCCGCCTGGCCAGGGCGGAGGGCTCCCCGGAACCGGCCCACCGGTTCCTCGCGACGGGGGATCCCGCACCGTTCGGCGCACTAGGCCGCCGCTTCCTCGGCCCGGAGATCGGGCTTGTCGAATCCGCACCGTTGGGCATCACGTCCTCGGCGTGAGAACGGCCCGCGGGACACTGGAGAGGGGAGCGTCGATCCAGGTGGATGACGCACACGCACGAAGGCGACAGCGGAACCGATCGTCCTGCTCTCGGGCGACGTGAGGAGGCCGGTGACGTGCGGATCACGGTGATCGGCTGTTCGGGGAGTTTTCCGGGGCCGGCCAGCCCGGCCTCGTGTTATCTGGTCCAGGCCGGCGGCTACGCGCTGCTGCTCGACCTCGGCAGCGGCGCCCTCGGCGCCCTGCAGAACCACATCGGTCTCTATGACATCGACGCGATCCTGTTCACTCACCTGCACGCGGACCACTGCCTGGACCTCTGTGGTTACTGGGTGGCGCGCAAGTACGCACCGGACGGCCTGAAACCACGCATCCCGGTCTACGGGCCGGCCGGAGTGGCCGAGCGGATGGCGCGCGCGTACGACCTGGATCCCGAGCCGGGCATGTCGGAGGCGTTCGACTTCCGCACCCTGACACCGGGGACGTTCGAGGTCGGGCCGTTCACCGTGACGGCCGTGCCGGTGAACCACCCGGTCGAGGCGTACGGGTTCCGCCTGGAGCACGAGGACGCGGCCTTCGCCTACACCGGCGACACCGGCGAGTGCGAGGCGCTCGTGGAGCTGGCGCGAGGCGTCGACCTGCTGCTGGCCGAGGCGTCCTTCATCGAGCGGGAGGGGCTGCCGCTCGACCTGCACCTCACCGCCCGGCAGGCGGGCGTGTACGCCACGCGGGCGGACGCCGGGCGGCTCGTCCTCACCCACCTGGTCCCGTGGAACGACCCCGGCCACACGCTGGCCGAGGCGAAGTCCAGCGGGTATCACGGTCACATCGAACTGGCCAGCCAAGGAGCCGTATACGAGCTTTAGGAGCCATCTCGAGGCCCGCCGACCGGCCGTGCGGCGGGGATCTCAAGACGGGCCCGGAAGATCGCGCCGGGCCGCCGCGACCGGCGGTCCGGTCTCGATAGGGTGAACGACATGGCTCGTCCCGACGATCGTTCAGCCGACCAGCTCCGCCCCGTCACCATCCGCCGTGGATGGCTCACCCATGCGGAGGGCTCGGTCCTCGTGGAGTTCGGCGGCACCCGCGTCCTGTGCGCCGCCACGGTGCAGGGATCGGTGCCCCGATGGCGCCGTGACTCTGGACTCGGCTGGGTCACCGCGGAGTACGCCATGCTCCCGCGCGCCACCACGACGCGGAACGACCGCGAGTCGGTCAGGGGGAAGATCGGCGGCCGCACGCACGAGATCTCCCGGCTCGTCGGCCGGTCGCTGCGGGCCTGCGTCGACTTCAAGGCGCTCGGCGAGAACACCATCCTGCTCGACTGCGACGTGCTGGAGGCCGACGGCGGCACCCGCACGGCCGCGATCACCGGGGCGTACGTCGCCCTGGCCGACGCCGTCGCCTGGATGCGCGACCGCAAGATGCTCAAGTCCAGCCCGCTCGTCGGCTCCGTCGCCGCGGTGAGCGTCGGCATCATCGACGGCGAGCCCCGCCTCGACCTGTGCTACGAAGAGGACGTCTCGGCCGAGACCGACATGAACGTCGTCTGCACCGGCGACGGCCGCTTCGTCGAGGTCCAGGGCACGGCCGAGGGCCAGCCGTTCGACCGCGCGGAGCTCGACGCGCTGCTCGACCTCGCGGCCGGCGGCTGCGCCGAGCTCACCCGCATCCAGCAGGAGGTCATGGGCGCATGAAGGTCGTCCTCGCCACCCGCAACCAGGGCAAGATCGCCGAGCTGCGCCGGATCCTCGACGGCGGCGTCGACGTGGTCGGCCTGGACGAGTACCCGGACGCGCCCGACGTCCCGGAGACCGAGCTGACCTTCGAGGGCAACGCCCTGCTCAAGGCGCGGGCGATCGCCGCGCACACCGGCCTGCCCGCCGTCGCCGACGACTCCGGCCTGTGCGTCGACGCGCTGAACGGCATGCCGGGTGTCTTCTCCGCCCGCTGGGCGGGCCGGCACGGCGACGACGAGGCCAACATCGACCTGCTGCTGGGGCAGCTGTCCGACGTGGCGCCGGAGCTGCGGGGCGCCCGCTTCGTCTGCGTGGCCGCCGTCGCCTGGCCGTCGGGAAAGGAGGAGGCGGTCGAAGGCCAGCTGACCGGCCACATCATCGGCGCCCGCCGCGGCGCGAACGGCTTCGGCTACGACCCGATCTTCGTCCCGGACGACGAGACCCGGACGACCGCGGAGCTCTCCCCGGAGGAGAAGGACGCCATCAGCCACCGCGGCAAGGCGTTCCGCGCCCTGGCCGAGCGGCTGGCCTAGCACGCTTCACGGCTCACGGGGTGCTCGGGACCTTCGGAGCCGGTCGGCCCTGACGGCCGGTGGACTCCTGCCGGGCGGTGAGGAAGAGGAGGGCCAGTACGAGGCCGAGCGCGCCGATCCCACCGCATACCCACAGGGTGGTGTCCATGCCGTGGATGAACGCCGAACGGACCGATCGCAGTAGCGAGTGGTCGTGTGCGGCGACGGCCACACCGGCGGAGACGCCCTGGTGGGCCGCTGCGGCCTGCGCCGCGGGCAGGCCTCGCAGCTGAAGGTGGCTTCGGTAACCGGCGTTGGCGAGTGCGCCCAGGAGCGCGACTCCGATCGCGCTGCCGAGCTGGCGCAACGCCATGATCAAGGCCGAACCCACACCGCCGCGTTCCTTCGTCAGTGCGCCGAGGGCGGCCATCGTCGTCGTGGACATCGTCATGCCCAACCCGATGCCGAACACCGCGATCCATCCGGCGGTGAAGCCATAGCCGGTGCCGAGAGTGGTGGCGGCTCCGGTGAGCAGCCCGGCGGTGATGAGGGCGAATCCGATCGACACCGGCATCTTGGGGCCACGCCGCGCCGCCAGGCGGTTCGCGACCTGCACCCCCACCACCAGGCCGGCGACCATCGGCAGCAACCGCAGGCCGGTGCCGAGCGAGTCCGCGTCGAGGACGGCCTGGAAGTACTGAGGCGTGTTGAACAACAGCCCGAACATGGCGAAACTGACCATGGTCGCCAGGATCGTTCCCCAGGTGAAGTCGGACGAGCGGAACAGCGACAGGTCGACGAGGGGTTCGCGTCGGCGGCCGACCAGGCGCTCCCAGAGCACGAACGCCGCCAGCACGAGGGCGCCGCCGGCCAGCGTGGCCACCGGGCGGATGTCACTCCAGCCCCGCTCTCCGGCCTCGATCACACCATAGGTGACCGCGACCATGCCGACGGCGGAGATGACGACGCCGGTCAGGTCCAGCCGGGCCCGCCGCGGGTTGCGCGACTCGGGCACGACGGCGGCGATCACGATGATCCCGAGCAGCACCACCGGGACGTTGATCAGGAAGACCGAGCCCCACCAGAAGTGTTTCAACAGCACGCCGCCCAGGATCGGCCCGAGCGGGAAACCGATCATGTTCGCGCCGGTCATCACCGAGACCGCTCGCTGCCGTTCGTGGGGTTCGAAGAGCACCAGCAGTACGGACATGCACAGCGGCACCAGGAAGGCGGCGCCCGCGCCCAGGACCGCCCGCGCCGCGATCAAAGAGCCGGCCGACCCCGCGTACGCGCACCAGAGCGATCCCGCCCCGAAGACGCCCAACGCGATGAGGATCATCTTCTTGCGTCCGAGCCGATCTCCGAGCAGACCCGCGGGCAGCAGCGTCGCGGCCATCACCAGGTTGTAGGAGTCGATGAACCACTGCAGCCGGCTCGTCGAGGCGTGCAGCGCCGTGCTGATCGTGGGCAGCGCGGTGTTGAGGATCGTGCCGTCCAGCCCGACGGCTCCGATGCTGAGAGCCAACGCGATCAGGGCCCACCATCGGCCAGAGCCGGTAGCTCGCATACGTTCCCCCTCCTCGGGCGCAAATATAAGAAGCACTATGCTTCTTATGATGGCGGTAGAGTACCCCATAAGAAGCAGATGGCATCTAAAGGTGGATGGTGGACGGCAAACCCAGCGCCTCGGCCCGGCCGGAGGCCCGGCAGGACACAACGCCTCGATCAACCCGCCGACGGGGGAAAGCCCTGGAAGAGGCGATCCTGGAGGCCGTGCGGGCCGAGCTCCTTCAGCTCGGATACGCCGGACTCACCATCGACGGCGTCGCCAAGCGGGCGCACACCAGCACCCCGGTCCTGTACCGGCGCTGGCCGAGCAAGGCCGTGCTCGTCCTGGACGCCCTCAGCCGCCGCGGGGTCCCCGACGAGGAGCCGCCGGACTCCGGCGACCTCCGCGAGGATCTGCTCGCCTTCCTGCAACCCCTCGCACGCCGCTTCGACGGCGTCCTCGGCGAGGCCATGCGCGGCCTCCTCGCCGAAACCGGCCGAGATCCCGAACTCGCCGCGCTCGTCCAGGCCCAGATCGCCCGCATCGTGCCCGAATCAGGCATCACCGCGATCCTCAACCGCGCACTGTCCCGAGGGCAGATCCGCGGCGAAAGGCTCAGGCCGCGAGCCGTCGCCCTGCCGACCGACCTGCTCCGTCACGAGGTCATCGCACGAGGCACGCCCATTCCGCCGACCGCGGTGGCCGAGATCGTCGACGACGTCATCATGCCCCTGCTGGCCTGCGACACCGGGTACGGCCGCGGCCAGGACGCCGGGGAGTGACGACGCGGACGCCGCTCGCCGGGGGGCTCAGCGGGCGTGTACGCGCAGGCGGATGTCGGTGCCGCCCGGGCCCGTACGGAGCTGGACCAGCGGGCACAGCATGCGCACGCCCCACAGACCGAAGCCCGCGCGGATGAACGGGTCCGGTGGCAGAAAGCCCGGCAGGCCCTCCGGCCGCCAGTGGCCGCCGTCCGTCACGTCGACCACCACGTCGCCGTTGTCGGCCCACGTCCGGCAGGTGACCGGGGGCACGCCGTGCCGGATCGCGTTGGTGGCGACCTCCGTCGTCGCGACGAGCAGGTCGTGCAGGCGGGCGGAGGAGATGCCGTGGCGCTCGGCGTGGTCACCGACGAAGGCGCGCAGCCGCCGCAGGTCGATGTCGTCGACCGGCATCTCGTACGCGTCCGGAGGGACCGGTGGCAGCGGGCGCCGGTCGATCTCGGCGTACACCGTGGCGGGATCGGCGTAGGCCTCGTTGGTGTGCGTGCCGGACTCGTCGAGCAGCTCCGGATGCGTGCGCAGCGCGCCTTCGAGCACATCGGCGGCCGTGGTGCGTGCGTCGTACAGGCACAGCACGGACGCGTCGACCCGCGCGAACGCCTGGTTGACGATCGACTCGTAGCGGGTCCACTCGGAGATCTCGGCCGGTGTGCCGTCCGCCCAGCCGGGTTCGGCGAGGACGCGGATGCGCCGGCCCGGGTTGTGGTCGATGACGGAGCTGTACGCCGCGATGGTGCGCGTGGGCTGGGAGTACCAGTGGGCCGCGTCGCGGAACCCCAGGTCGACGGCGCCGAGGGTCTGGCGCAGAAGGTCGAGGGAGGGGCCGGGCGCGACGGCGAGCACCACCTCGCCGGCGGCCAGCCCCTCGCGCAGGAACGGCGTCGCGGCGTCGAGGAAGGCCCGTTCGTCGGCGTAGACCATGGCGCGGTGGATGAGGTTCGTCATGACCGCTCACCTGTGCCGATCCTCAGCCAGGGGTGCATCGGCCCGCCCACGAGCCGAACGACCTGGGTGAGGTCGGGCGGCGGCTCGTCGAGGATCAGGCTGCCGCGGCTGGCCATGCGGATCGCCGCGCCGGCCATCATGTTCAGCGCTCCCAGGTCGATGAAGCGCAGGTCGCGAAGGTTGAGGTGGATGTCGCCGCCCTGGGCCGTCACGGCCCGCAGGGCCTCGGCGAACACCGTGTGCCGCGCGCCGTCGAGCTCACCCGTCAGGCGCAGGCCGCGCGGCGCGAACATGCGGGTGATGGTGAGGACTCCATCGTCGAATTCCGGATCGGCGCCCACGAGAACCTCATGTGTCTCTTTGAGTGCGGCGAGCTCGTCACGTGTGCAGGAGCGCCGATCGATCTGGCAGATCGCCATCGCGGTGGTGCTGGGGGCGATCGCCGCGTCGACGCCCGCCTCGCAGTCCAGCACGCGTAAGCGGCCGCTGCGCTGCCGGATCGCCCAGGTCATGTCCGCGGTGATGCGGACGCCGCGGAACCGGTCGCGCTCCGCGCGGGCCAGCGCGTCTTCGAACGAGGCGGCCATCCGGCCGGGGTCGAGGATGCCGGCCGTCAGGCAGGTCTCCGCGTGCGGAAGGACGGCGAGCTGCCCGGTGCGCAGGTAGGAGTCGAGGTCGAGGCCGTCGCGGCGACGCAGGCCGGGAAGCTCGTGCGGGTCGGCGTCGGTCACGTAGATGACCTTGTCCGCCGTCAGGAGCCCGTCGCGCAGGAAGGCGCCGATGACGTAGTCCTGCTCCTCCTGGCTGGAGTAAGAGAACCAGGCATGGTCTCCGGGCAGCATCTGACCGACGGATCGTTCGGCGAACCAGCTCTCCATGGGCTCCACCCCGGCGGCTCCGGCAGGTTTCCCTAGCTTAAAGCCACCGGCTCACCCTGACGACTCTTTCACTCGCACTGCTTACGTAGCGGATCGAAGCGGCCGTAGCGGCCATGGTGGTACAGGAGCGGTTCGCCCGAATCGCCCACTTCTGAGCCCACGGCGAGGCCGACGACGAGCCAGTGGTCACCGAGCGCGATGGTGTCGTACGGCTCGCAGACGAGGTGGGCCGTCACTCCGGACAGGATCGGCACGCCGTACGGGCCCGAGCGCCAGCGCGTCGGGGCCGCGAACCGGTCGATGCCACGCCCGGCGAACCGCGCCGCGAGCCCGGCCTGGCCGCTCCCGAGCACGTTGACCGCGAAGTACGGCGCCTGGCGCAGGTCCGGCCAGGTGGTCGACTCGCGGTTCACGCAGAACGACACCAGCGGCGGATCGAGGCTGACCGAGGTCAACGAGGTGGCCGTCATCCCGACCGGCCCCGGCCCCGTCACCACGACCACCCCGGCGGCGTGCCGGCCGAGCGCGCGGCGGAACCGGACCGCGTCCACGATCGGGGTCTGACTCACGCGGGTGCCCATACCGCCTCCGGTATCCGCAGCGAGGCCGCCCATTCCGCCAGGATCTCGTCGATGTGCCCCAGGTCCGACTCGACGACCGCGAGGCCGGGGGTGGGCACGGTCGCGCCGAGCTCGACCAGGAGCGGGCGCAGGTGCACCTCGACGGCGAGCGCGTGCCGTGGTGAGCCCATCACGAGCAGCGGCACCGCGGTGACCCCGGCGAGCGAGCGCACCCGGTCGAGGAACGCCTTGAGCAGGCCGGTGTAGGTGCCCTTGTACGTCGGGCTCGCCACCACCAGGAGCCCGGCCGAACCGACGCGCTCGACCGCGTCCTCGACCGCGGCCGAGGGCGTGGGACCCAGCAGGACCGGGGCGAGCGCGGTCAGGTCGAGGACCTCGGGCGTCGCACCCGGGGTGAGGGCGCGCGCCGCCTGCTCGGCGACCGCGTGCGTGCGCGACGCCGGGCGCGGGTTGCCGACCAGGGCGACGACGCCTCCGCCGCGAGGGGCGCTCACGGGGCCCGGCAGGCCGGACCCGGCCGCGGCGGATCTCACGCGGCCTCCTTCAGCAGACCGAGGTGGCCCAGCTCCGGCAGCACGCCCTCGCCGAACCAGTACGCCTCCTCCAGGTGCGGGTACCCGGACAGGATGAACTCCTCCAGCCCGAGCGAGGCGTACTCCGCGATGCGCTCGGCCACCTGGGCGTGGCTGCCGACGAGCGCGGTGCCCGCGCCTCCGCGCACCAGCCCGACGCCGGCCCACAGGTTCGGGTAGATCTCCAGGTCGTGGGCGGTTCCGCCGGACCGGTACTCCTCGTGCAGCGAGCGCATCCGCGCCTGGCCGACCGACTCGCTGCGCGCCAGCCCTTCCTGGGCGGCGGCGATCTCGGCCGGGTCGAGGTCGTCCAGCAGCCGCTCCGCGGCCTTCCACGCCTCCTTGGCCGAGTCGCGGGTCACGACGTGCAGCCGGATGCCGAAGCTGATCTCGCGGCCCTCGCGGTCGGCGAGTTCGCGGATCCACTCGATCTTGCGTTTCACCTGGGCGGGTGGTTCGCCCCAGGTCAGGTAGACGTTCACGTGCTTGGCGGCCACCGGCCCGGCCGCCGCCGAGGATCCGCCGAAGTAGAGCCGGGGCAGCGGATCCGGCGGCGTGGAGACCGTCGCGCCCTCCACCTGGTAGTGGTCGCCGCTGAAGTCGTACGGCCGCTCGCTCCACGCGCCGCGCACGATGGACAGGAACTCATCCGTACGGGCGTAGCGCTCGTCGTGGGAGAGGTGGTCGCCGAAGCGCGCCTGCTCGGCCTGCTCACCGCCGGTGACGATGTTGAGCAGCAGCCGCCCGCGCGACAGGCGCTGGTAGGTCGCCGCCATCTGCGCGGCGAGCGTGGGCGACAGCGCGCCGGGGCGGAAGGCCACGAGGAACTTCAGACGCTCGGTCTCGCGGGTGAGCGCGGCCGTGGTCAGCCAGGCGTCCTCGCACTGGGTGCCGGTGGGCGTGAGCACGCCTTCGAAGCCGAGCTGCTCGGCCGAGCGGGCGATCTGCGCCAGGTACTCGATGTCCGGCGCCCGCTGCACTCCGCGCCGCGCGGCGCCGTGACCCCCGCCGACGAGGTTGCGGCCGTCGCCGCTCGTGGGCAGGAACCAGTGGAATGTCGTCATGATGCCCCCTTGGGAACGGTGTCGTTGAAGCGCCGGTCGACGAAGTCGGCGATCTTCAACCGGCCGGGGATGAGCTTGGCGTCGGAGAAGGCGTCGGCGAGCTCCTGTTCGCCGGCGATGACCGTGTCGTCGACCGGGACCGGCTCGGTGGTCCGCCGGCGCGCGGCGACCTGGGTGACCGACACGGGCAGGCCGATCTGCGCCGACCACGTCCTGGCCCAGTCGCCCTGGTGGGTCGAGGCCCACACGGTGGCGCGGTCGAGGCGGGCCAGGTAGTCGCGGATCGCCGCGACCTTGGCCTTGTCCTTCAGCGCCTTTCCGGCCGCGACGTTGAACTGGTAGTTGGTGCCGAACCCGTTGCCGTACACCAGAGTGCGGGCGCCGGTCTGGGCCTGCGCCTGCGCGGTGTAGGGGTCCCAGATGGACCAGGCGTCGACCTTGCCGCCGCTGAACGCCGAGAGGGCGTCGGCGGGCTGGAGGTACTCCGGCTGGATCTGGTCGAAGGTCA
Source organism: Actinoallomurus acaciae (assembly GCF_042429965.1). Lineage (NCBI taxonomy): Bacteria > Bacillati > Actinomycetota > Actinomycetes > Streptosporangiales > Thermomonosporaceae > Actinoallomurus > Actinoallomurus acaciae. Next base: position 2,888 of record NZ_JBHLZP010000090.1, on the reverse strand, counting down.
GCCCGGCCTTCTTCAGCACGCCGAGCAGCAGCGCGTGCGCGGAGCTGCCCTTGGCCAGCGCGATCTTCTTGCCTCTGAGGTCCTGGATCGCATGGATCGGGGAGTTCTTCGGTACGAGGACGGCCTGGGCCGCGAGGTTCTGGTCGCCCGCCGCGACGATCTTGATCTTCGACCCCGCCGCCGCGGCGAAGATCGGCGGGGTGTTGCCGACCGCGCCGATGTCGATCGCGCCCGCGTTGGCGGCCTCCAGCAGCGGCGGCCCCGACGTGAACTGCGACCAGGTGATCTTGTACTTCACGCCGCTGAGCTGACCGGCGGCCTGGAGCAGCGCCTGGGACCCCGCCTTCTGGTCGCCGACGTGCAGCGTCACCTTGCTCAGGTCGACCGAGCCGTCCTTGCGGATCGCCGCGTTCTCGGAGCCGTCCGTGGCGCCGCAGCCGGCGAGGACGACGAGCGCGCCGAGCAGGGGGCCGAGCAGGGGGAACAGCCTTCTCATCGGGTCTCCTCCTCGACGCCGAGCTGCCCGAGCAGCCGGGAGCGCAGAGCGGCCAGGTCGGTGATCCGGCGCGGACGCTCGGCCTCGATCCGCGACTCGTGCGCGATGCGTCCCTCGCCGAGCACGAGGACCCGGTCGGCCAGGAGCAGCGCCTCGTCCACGTCGTGGGTGACGAGCAGCACGCTGGTGTCGCGCGCGTGGTGGTCCCACAGGTCGAGGACGAGCCGGTGCATCGTGATGCGGGTCAGGGCGTCCAGCGCGCTGAACGGTTCGTCGAGCAGCAGCAGGCCGGGCTCGCGTACGAGGGCGCGCGCGAGGGAGGCGCGCTGGGCCTCGCCGCCGGACAGGGTGAGCGGCCACGCGTCGGCGAGCGCGGTCAGGCCGACCTCCTCCAGCGCGTCGCGCGCCCGCGCCCGGCCGCCGGGCGGCAGGCCGAGGGCGACGTTGTCGATCACCCGTTTCCACGGCAGGAGACGCGGCTCCTGGAAGGCCACCGCGACGGTGCCGTCGACGGCGAGTTCGCCGCCGGTGTCCCGGTCGAGGCCGGCCAGCGCGCGCAGGAGCGTCGACTTGCCCGAGCCGCTGCGGCCGAGCAGCGCGACGAACTCCCCGCGTTCGATGTCCAGGTCGAGCCGGTCGAGGACGGTGCGCTCGCCGAACGCCCGGGTGAGCCCGCGGATCCGCGCGGTGTGCTCGGGCGCTACGCGGGTTGGAAGGCGCGTCGCCATGCCAGTGCCCTTCTCTCGATGAGGCGTACGAGGGCATCGGTGAGCAGCCCGAGAGCGCTGTAGACGATCAGCCCGACGACGATCACATCGGTGCGCATGAACTCACGGGCGTCGTTGATCATGTAGCCGAGGCCCGCGTCGGCGTTGACCTGCTCGGCGACGATCAGCGCGAGCCAGGCGACGCCGAGGCTCTGCCGCAGCCCGACGAGCGTCTGGGAGAGCGCGCCCGGCAGGATGACATGCCGGATGAGCGCGGTGCGGCCGAGCCGCAGCGTCCGTCCCGCCTCGATGAGCCTGCCGTCGACGCCCCTGATGCCGGCGTAGGTGTTGAGGTAGAGCGGGAAGGCGACGCCGAGCGCGACGAGCGCGACCTTGGGCGTCTCGCCGATTCCGAACCAGAGGATGAACAGCGGGATGAGCCCGTAGAACGGCAGTGCCCGCAGCATCTGCATGGGCGGGTCGATGGCGTTCTCGCCGAGCCGGCTGAGACCGGCGGCCAGGGCCAGCACGATCGCGGCCACCGCCCCGATCACGAAGCCTTCGACGACTCGCTGGAGCGACACCCCGATCGCGTTCGGGAGGGTGCCGTCGGTGGTCAGGTCGACCGCCGTACGAGCGATCTTCACGGGTGCGGCGATGAGGCGTTCCGGGAGCAGGCCGGAGGAACTGGCGGCCTGCCAGAGGAGGAGAAGGACGACCGGGCTGATGAGCCGTTGGAGGCCGGCCGCCCGCGGAACGCGGACGCGTCCTCGGGCAGCCTGCCGGGCCGGCCCGAGATCAAGGGCAGGTGGGGACATGAGAGACAAACCCTTTGAGCGTGAGTTGTGCGGAGCAGGGGTGGCGCTCCGGAAGCCGAGGTTCGTTGGCTGCGGGGATCAGGAGGTCGGCGCACAGAGTGCGCTGGCCTGCCGCCGGAGATCGACGTGCAGGCGCATCACGAGGAGCTGACCTGTACTCACGCGCCCATCGTGAGCGAGGTATCCGATAAAGTCAACCGGCAATATAGGGAATATCGCCCACTCGGTACGATCGGCGGCATGGCAGTCGTGGCGGTCGTCACCGGGGCGGCGAGCGGTATCGGACGGGCGACGGCGCGGGCCCTCGGCGCCCGTGGCCTCACGGTGATCTGCGCCGACGTGGACGAGGAGCGCGCGGCCGAGGTGGGCGTCCCGTACCGGGTCGACGTGAGCGACGCGGCGGCGATGGAGCGGTTCGCGGCGTGGGTGCGCAAGGAGCACGGCGCGCCGGCCGTCCTCGTCAACAACGCGGGCATCGGCATCGGCGGATCGTTCTTCGACCACACGGTGGCGGACTGGCGGCGGATCGTCGACGTCAACCTCATGGGCGTCGTGCACGGTTGCCTGTTCTTCGGCCCGCAACTGCTCGAACGCGGGCGCGGTCACATCGTCAACGTCGCCTCCGCGGCGGCGTACACGCCGACGCGGACCCTGCCGGCGTACGGCGCCACGAAGGCCGGCGTGCTGATGCTGAGCGAGAGCCTGCGCGCGGAGCTGGCCGGCACGGGTGTGGGGGTCAGCGCGGTATGCCCGGGCTTCATCGCCACCGGCATCTACCGCGCGGCCCGGTACGCGGGCGTGGACCCGGCGGAGGGGACGCGGCGGGCCGAGCTCGCCGAGCGCCTCGCGGGCCGCTGGGCGCCGGGC
>NZ_JBHLZP010000089.1:0-22126 GCF_042429965.1 Actinoallomurus acaciae | reverse complement strand
CGCGCGGCCGATCGGCGAGGTCGACGTGCAGGCCGCGCAGACGACCGCGACCGGGCTGGACGAGCTCGACCGGGTCCTAGGCGGCGGGCTGGTGCCCGGCGCGGTGATGCTGCTCGCCGGCGAGCCGGGCATCGGCAAGTCGACCCTGCTGCTCGAGGTCGCGGCCCTGCACGCCGCGCGCGGCCCGGTGCTCTACGTCACCGGCGAGGAGTCCGCCGAGCAGGTGCGCCTGCGCGCCGACCGGGTCGGGGCCATCGCCGCCAAGCTCTACCTCGCCGCCGAGACCGACCTGTCGGCCGTGCTCGGGCAGGTCGACTCCGTGGCGCCCGAGCTGGTCGTCGTCGACTCGATCCAGACGATCGGCTCGGCCGAGATCGACGGCGCGCCGGGTGGGGTGAGCCAGGTGCGCGAGGTCGCGGCGAACCTCATCCGCGTCGCGAAGGAGCGCGGCATCACCACGGTCGTCGTCGGCCACGTGACCAAGGACGGCTCGATCGCCGGCCCGCGCGTCCTGGAGCACCTGGTCGACGTGGTCCTCTACTTCGAGGGCGACCGGCACAGCCGCCTGCGCATGATCCGTGCGGTGAAGAACCGCTACGGCCCGACCGACGAGCTGGGCTGCTTCGACCTGTCGGAGATGGGCATCGTGGGGCTGCCGGACCCGAGCGGCCTGTTCCTCACCCGGCAGGAGAAGCCCGCGCCCGGCACCTGCGTCACCGTCACGCTCGAGGGCCGGCGGCCGCTCGTCGCCGAGGTCCAGTCGCTGGTCGCGCCCTCGCCGCTGGCCAACCCCCGGCGGATGACCTCCGGCCTCGACTCCTCACGGGTGGCGATGATGCTGGCGGTGCTCCAGCGACGGTGCGGGGTCAAGTTGCACGACCGCGACGTGTACGCCGCGACGGTCGGCGGCGTGCGCCTGGGCGAGCCGTCGGTCGACCTCGCGGTGGCGCTGGCCGTCACGGGCGCCGCCAACGACCTGACGCTGCCCGCCGATCTCGTGGCGTTCGGCGAGGTCGGGCTGGCCGGCGAGGTGCGCGGAGTGCAGGCGGCCAAGCGCCGGCTGTCGGAGGCCGCGCGGCTCGGCTACCGGCGCGCGATCGTGCCCACGGGCTCGCTCGACCCCACCGCGCGGTCGAGTGGCACGATCGTGACCGATGAGGGTATGCAAGTGGTGGAAACGGACGCCGTCTGGTCCGCGTTGGACATCGCGTTCGCCACGCGTGGTCCCGAAGCATGACCATGGCCCCTCCACTTTGAGCCGAGCGGAGGAGGCTGCGAGACGCGTTCACCGATAAACTGACCGCCGTCCAGCGACCTCCGGGGGTCACGTGCCAGCACATGACAAGGGTAAAGACGAGCGTCGGCGCGCCACCCTCGCCGCCGTCGCGCCGGGGACCCAACTCCGCGACGGGCTCGAACGCATCCTGCGCGGCCACACCGGCGGTCTGATCGTTCTCGGATACGACAAGATCGTCGCCGGCCTCTGCACGGGTGGCTTCCAGCTCGATGTGGAGTTCTCCTCAACGCGCCTGCGCGAGTTGGCGAAGATGGACGGTGCGATCGTCATCGACAGCACCTGCACCCGCATCGTCCGCGCCGGCGTCCACCTGATGCCCGACCCGACCATCCCGACCGAGGAGTCGGGCACCCGCCACCGCACCGCCGAGCGGGTGGCGAAGCAGACCCGCTTCCCAGTGCTGTCGGTCAGCCAGTCGATGCGCATAATCGCGCTTTATCTCGACGGCCAGCGCTATGTCCTGGAGGACTCGGCGGCCATCCTGTCCCGCGCCAACCAGGCGCTCGCCACGCTCGAACGCTACAAGCTGCGCCTCGACGAGGTCGCCGGCACGCTGTCCGCCCTGGAGATCGAGGACCTCGTCACCGTCCGCGACGTCAGCGCCGTCGTGCAGCGCCTGGAGATGGTCCGCCGCATCGCCGACGAGATCAACGGCTACGTGGTCGAGCTCGGCACCGACGGCCGCCTGCTGTCGCTCCAGCTCGACGAGCTGGTCTCCGGCGTCGACGCCGACCGCGAGCTCATCGTCCGCGACTACCAGCCCCAGGGCCGCGGCCCCCGCCCGGTCGCCGACGTCCTGGAGTCCCTCAACCACCTGTCGGCCAGCGAGCTCCTCGACCTGACGACGGTGGCGGACGTGCTGGCGTTCTCCGGCAACGACCCGCTGGACATCCCGGTGAGCCCGAAGGGCTACCGCCTCCTGGCCAAGGTCCCCCGGATGCCGAGCCTGGTGGTCGAGCGCCTGGTGGAGCACTTCGGCGGACTGCAGAAGCTCCTGGCCGCGGGCATCGACGACCTGCAGACGGTCGGCGGCGTGGACGAGGCCCGCGCCCGCAGCGTCCGCGAGGGCCTGTCCCGCCTGGCTGAGTCCTCCATCCTCGAACGCTACGTCTGACCGCCGTCACGTGACGCGAGGCCGGGACCTTCAGCCCCGCGAAAATGTCTGGAGGTCCATCCCGAAAGTGACCTAACGCAATGGTCCTCGCGTCCACACGGTTGCGATCCTGCCGGTGGGGGTTTCCGTATGAACGGCGATGACGGCTCATTGATCGGTGTGCTCGTGGACGACCACCGTCGTCTCGGAGATCTGCTCGTACGGCTGGCGGCCCGCGGCCCGGCGCGCGGCCGGCTCGTCGGCGAGATGACCGACGAGCTGCTCCGCCATGTGGTCGCCGAGGAGCTGTACCTGTATCCGGCGGTCCGCGAGGTCGTGCCCGAATGGGCCGTCGACTCGACGCAGCATGTCGATCACGACGCCCGGGTGGAACGGATACTGGCCGACCTGAGCGTGACCAAGCCGGACAGCCACGCGTTCGACGTGCTGATCACCAGGCTCATCGTGGAGTCGCGTCAGGCGCTCCTGCACGAGGAGCAGGAGGTGTTTCCTCTGCTGGCCCAGCACGCCGACGGGCGGTTGCTGGCCGACCTCGGGAACATGTTCCAGGCGTTCAGCGACGTCGCGGGGGTCGAGAGGACATGCGGGACCGGGCGTGTCGTCCGCTTCCATGGCCTGGTGCTGCATCGCTGGGAGCCGGATCTCGGCGCTGATGCCGAGCCGTTCGCCGACCGGCTGGTGGCCGTGCAGGACGGAAGATCACAGCGGGACCCCACGCCATATCTGTCGCTACCGGCATGATCACGGCGATCCGTGGCACCGGCCGTCGAGCCGCGACCCTAGGACGGGCCTGTACGGCGCGGAGACGGCCTCAGCGGAGTCGGAAGACCTCACGGTGACTCTTGATGCCCGGCGCCGCCACAGCGATGACGTACGTGCCCGGTGCGGCGTGGGTGTCGCTGTTGCAGCGGCGGCGGTCCCAGTCGAGTGTCGCCAGGTACGGGATGCCGCGCTGGAGCATCTGGATGTTCTGGCTCGCGCCGGAGACGCACCGGTCTGAGGACCAGACCCGGTCGGAGCCGGACGAGATGCGGATCAGCAGGGCCTTCGGGCCGACGTCGAACGTGCACGCGCGGCGGCCCGTGTTGACCACGCTCAGACCGAACCTCGGATGCTGTCGGCCCTTGAACACCGTGCCCGCCGGAGTCAGGCCCACCACGACGTCGCGCGGGGCACAGCCGTCACCGGCGTGCTTGGGCGCCCCCGGAAGCGCGGTCGGGGACGCGGTCACCGTTACGGTGGCGGCCGGCGTCGGTGTCGGGGCCGAGGCCGCGGCCGCGGCGGGAGAGGTCACCGCCGGGCTCATGGTGGCGGCGGCGTTGCGCACCTGCGCCGTCGATCGTTTGTGGCCCGAGCCGGAGCACGCCCACGCCACCAGGCCGATGAGAGTGATCCCGCCCGCCAGGACGTACACGCGCCGACGCCAGTACGCCTCCACGTCACCCGAGTCGTCCTCGACATCCGGATCCAAATATGTACGGTCGGTATCTGACTCCATACGCTCAGTATGCTTTTTCGATCACCGCGCGTTGCCGCGACCCGCCGTGCCAGGATCGATTGCGTCATGCATGAACCCAGATACGCCGAACCCGTTCTGACCTGGTACGCCGAGCATGCCCGGGATCTGCCGTGGCGCCGACCCGACGCCTCGCCCTGGGCCGTACTCGTCAGCGAGATCATGCTCCAGCAGACCCCGGTCGTCCGCGTGCTGCCCGTGTACGAGGCGTGGCTCACCCGCTGGCCCACCCCGGCCGACCTGGCCAAGGAACCGCCCGGCGAGGCCGTACGGGCCTGGGGCCGCCTCGGCTATCCGCGGCGCGCACTCAACCTGCACGCGAGCGCCCGCGCGATCACCGAACGCCACGACGGCGTGGTCCCGGCCGACTACGACGAGTTGCGCGCCCTGCCAGGCGTCGGCGCGTACACGGCCGCGGCCGTCGCCAGCTTCGCGTACCGCAGGAGGCACGCCGTGCTGGACACCAACGTCCGGCGCGTGCTGGCCCGCGTGGTCACCGGAGTGGAGTACCCGTCGAAGACCCAGACGGCCGCCGAGATCCGCATCGCGGAGTCCCTGCTGCCGGAGGACCCGCCGGTGGCCGCCCGCTGGTCCGTGGCGATCATGGAGCTCGGCGCCCTGGTCTGCACGGCCCGGACACCGCGCTGCGCCGACTGCCCGCTGGTGACGGAGTGCACGTGGCGCCTGGCCGGCAAGCCCCCGTACGACGGCCCGCCGCGCAAGGGCCAGACGTACGCGGGCACCGACCGCCAGTGCCGCGGCAGCCTCCTCGCCGTCCTACGCCACGCCGAGGGCCCCGTGGAGAAGGCCCTCCTGGACGACGTGTGGGCCGACGCCCTCCAGCGCGAACGCTCCCTGGCCGCCCTCATCGAGGACGGCCTGGTCGATCCCCTGGACGACGGCCGCTACGCCCTCCCTAGCTGAGCGGTACGCCCGTCGCCTGACCGGGCTCGTTCGTGGCGGTGGCACGGGAGGCCGGGGCGACCGTGCGCGAGGCGCGAAGGGAGCCGTAGCGGCGCTGGATGTACCACTCCACGATCAGCAGGTTCAGCACGAATGCGAGCCAGGAGGTCGTCCCGGCGATGTCGTGCGTGATCAGGGTCGCGTCGTCACCGCGGCCGATCGAGCCGTCCTGCGCCGCGACGAGGAGGTACACCGGTACCTGGAGCAGCGTGTTGGTGACCTTGCCGAAGGTCAGCGCGAAGTTCCGGATCATCCACTGCCGGTGGTCGGCGTACCGGCGCCGTCGGGCGGCACGGTAGGCCGCGTAGCCGGTACCGAACCACACGATCGAAAAGATTCCGGTCGCCAGCTGGCTGCTCACCCCGAACGAGGAGGTCTGCAGCGAGACCGGAATGCTGATCACCGCGCTGGGGAACACGCCGACGAAGAGGTAGGCGCGTCCGATCCAGCGGTGCGCCTTACGGTGCCGCCGAAGCCACGGCCAGAACTGCAACGGGCCCGCGATGAGCGCCACCGAAGCCGTGAAGATGTGCGTGACGAGCAGCACGTAGGCGAAGATGCCGGTCTCCGGGACGCGACTGCGGCTCATCTCCGGCGGGATGTAGGCGGTCAGCAGGTACACCAGCGCGGCCGCGCACACCACGCCGAGCACGAGCAGCGCCCACGGGCGGCCTCTCCGTCGCCGCTCCGGCCCTCGGGCCGCCTTCGCCTGCGGAGCCACCGTGGTCGTCATGGGATCTCCCCTCCGGTGATCTGGTGTCCACGAAGACCTTCGCAAGGATGAATACGGGAGTCTCTGGCCCTGAACCCCGGACCGGGGGTGGTGCTGGCGACACCACCGCGCTCTCGACCGGCGAGACGGCGGCACCCGCGCCGGGCGCCCGAGAACCACGCCTGGCGGGCCTCAGCCGCGTCTGGAGGGGTTCAGGGACCGTTTAACGGCCTCACGCCCGGTCGTGGAGGCGTTGGCCTTCGGGCGAGGCGAGGGCGGGGCGGACCGGCCATCGTGCGGCGGCGGTCGCCCGACCAAGCGTGTCCTCCACCTCATCGCGTCCGCCCACACCCCGAGACCGCGCCTACGCCACTCGTCGCACCGCCGGGAACAAGCCTCCAGAAAGATCATCCGCTGGCTGCGAGCCGTTCAAGACCCTCAACGGCGGCAGGTGCCCCCGCTTCCATCGTCCGGTCGAACGCAACGAGACCCGCGTTCCTCGGTGGAACGCGGGTCTCGGTCGGGTCGTGCGGTTACGGGTGGTTGACCGGCTCGCCGGCGGTGGCGGGTGTGGCCGGGACGGCGGGCTCGGGCTTGGGCTCGCCGACGAAGGTGAACTTCGCCGTCTCGCCGGTGCCCTCGACGCCGACCGTGACGATCTCGCCTGCGCGCAGTTCGCCGTACAGGATCTTCTCGGACAGGTTGTCCTCGATCTCCCGCTGGATGGTGCGGCGCAGCGGCCGGGCGCCCAGGACCGGGTCGTAGCCGCGCTCGGCCAGCAGGTCCTTGGCATCCTGGCGCAGCTCGATGCCCATGTCGCGGTCCTTGAGCCGCTCGTCGACCTTGGCGATCATCAGATCCACGATCTGGATGATCTCCTTCGGCGTGAGCTGGTGGAAGACGACCGTGTCGTCGACGCGGTTGAGGAACTCCGGCCGGAAGTGCTGCTTGAGCTCCTCGTTGACCTTCGCCTTCATCCGGTCGTACGAACCCTGCTCGTCGTTCTCCCGCGCGAAGCCGACCGACAGGCCCTTGGAGATGTCGCGCGTGCCGAGGTTGGTCGTCATGATCACGACCGTGTTCTTGAAGTCGACCACGCGGCCCTGGGCGTCGGTGAGGCGCCCGTCCTCCAGGATCTGCAACAGCGAGTTGAAGATGTCCGGGTGGGCCTTCTCGATCTCGTCGAACAGGACCACGGAGAACGGCTTGCGGCGGACCTTCTCGGTCAGCTGGCCGCCCTCTTCGTAGCCGACGTATCCGGGCGGGGACCCGAACAGCCGCGAGACCGTGTGCTTCTCCATGAACTCGGACATGTCCAGCTGGATCAGCGCGTCCTCGTCGCCGAAGAGGAACTCGGCGAGGGTCTTGGACAGCTCGGTCTTACCGACACCCGACGGGCCCGCGAAGATGAACGAACCACCCGGGCGCTTGGGGTCCTTCAGACCCGCGCGCGTGCGGCGGATCGACTGGGACAGCGCCTTGATCGCGTCGTTCTGGCCGATGACCCGCTTGTGGAGCTCGTCCTCCATGCGGAGCAGCCGGGCGCTCTCCTCCTCGGTGAGCTTGAAGACCGGAATGCCGGTCGCCGTCGCGAGGACCTCCGCGATCAGCTCCTCGGTGACCTCGGCGACGACGTCCATGTCGCCGGCCTTCCATTCCTTTTCCCGCTGCGCCTTGGCCTGGAGAAGCTGCTTCTCCCGGTCGCGCAGCGCGGCGGCCTTCTCGAAGTCCTGCGCGTCGATCGCGGACTCCTTGTCCCGGCGCACGTCGGCGATCTTCTCGTCGTACTCGCGCAGGTCCGGCGGCGCGGTCATGCGGCGGATGCGCATGCGCGAGCCGGCCTCGTCGATGAGGTCGATCGCCTTGTCCGGCAGGAACCGGTCGCTGATGTAGCGGTCGGCCAGCTGGGCCGCGGCCACGAGCGCGCCGTCGGTGATCGAGACGCGGTGGTGGGCCTCGTAGCGGTCACGCAGGCCCTTGAGGATCTCGATCGTGTGGCTGAGCGACGGCTCGGCGACCTGGATCGGCTGGAAGCGGCGCTCGAGCGCGGCGTCCTTCTCCAGGTACTTGCGGTATTCGTCGAGCGTCGTCGCGCCGATGGTCTGCAGCTCACCGCGGGCCAGCATCGGCTTGAGGATGCTGGCGGCGTCGATCGCGCCCTCGGCGGCACCCGCACCGACCAGCGTGTGCAGCTCGTCGATGAACAAGATGATGTCGCCGCGGGTGCGGATCTCCTTGAGCACCTTCTTCAGGCGCTCTTCGAAGTCACCGCGGTAGCGGGAACCGGCCACCAGTGCGCCCAGGTCGAGGGTGTAGAGCTGCTTGTCCTTCAGCGTCTCGGGGACCTCGCCCTTGACGATCTTCTGGGACAGCCCCTCGACCACCGCCGTCTTGCCGACGCCGGGCTCACCGATCAGGACCGGGTTGTTCTTGGTACGGCGGGACAGCACCTGCATGACCCGCTCGATCTCTTTCTCGCGCCCGATGACCGGGTCGAGCTTGCCTTCGCGCGCGGCCTGCGTCAGGTTGCGGCCGAACTGGTCCAGCACAAGGGAGGTCGACGGGGCCGCCTCCGAAGGCCCGCCCGAGGAGGCGGGCTCCTTGCCCTGGTACCCGTGCAGCAACTGGATCACCTGCTGCCGCACGCGGTTCAAATCGGCACCCAGCTTCACCAGAACCTGGGCGGCCACACCCTCGCCCTCGCGGATCAGGCCGAGCAGGATGTGCTCGGTCCCGATGTAGTTGTGGCCGAGCTGAAGCGCCTCACGCAGCGAGAGCTCAAGGACCTTCTTCGCCCGCGGAGTGAACGGGATGTGTCCCGAAGGTGCCTGCTGCCCCTGGCCGATGATCTCCTCGACCTGCTGGCGCACGGCTTCGAGGCTGATGCCCAGGCTCTCCAGAGCCTTGGCGGCAACCCCTTCGCCCTCGTGGATGAGGCCCAAGAGGATGTGCTCGGTGCCGATGTAGTTGTGGTTGAGCATCCTGGCCTCTTCCTGAGCCAGGACGACAACCCGCCGCGCGCGGTCCGTAAACCTCTCGAACATCTCGTCGCTCCTCACAGAGCGGTTGGGCAGTAGCCGGAATATCCGACTCTGTCCTTCCGCATGCTAGCCCGCCCGGCAGACGCCGCCACTCGGTAGTCCCAACGGAAGACGTTCCCCTGGGCAAGCCCGTTCATCCTCATCCAACTACCGCGCGGGGCCGTGATGTTCCCCGTACGCCGCAAGCGAACGGCCCGCCGCCCCCTGGGGCCGGGCGACGGGCCACTCACCGGAGCTGTGTTCGATCAGTGCGCGCGCTCGTACTCCTCGACGACGGTCGCCGGGATGCGTCCACGCTCGTTGACCTTGATGCCACGCGCCTTCGCCCACGCGCGGATGTCCGCGCTGCGCTCGCGGCTCGACGCCGCGCGGCTCCGACGCCGGCGGCCACCGGCGGCACCCCCACCGGCCTTGCGAGCGTGCTCCACGAACGGCGCCAGGGAATCCCGCACCTTCTTAGCGTTGGCGGCGCTCAGATCGATCTCATATGGGACGCCGTCGAGAGAGAACTGGACCGTCTCCTCTGCCTCCCCCCCATCGATGTCGTCGATGAGGCGCTTAATGATCTGCTCTGCCATGGAGACTGACCTTTCACCGGAGCAAACTGCATTCGGTTGCCAAAGATATACCTCCGTGGCTCCCGATGACAATTCCAACGCAGGAAGTTTAGCACGCACGTTACGGTGCGTAATCACCGGCAATCCATCGGGCGGCGGCGGGCTTACTGTCCCGACCGGCGCTTCTCCGGCGCGTCTTCCCGCCTCCGCTTACCGCCCATCTCTCTCCGCACCACCCAGAACACGCCCGCGAAGAACACGGCGGCCACCGTGAGAGGGGGGACGAGCGCAGCAAGGTCGTTCCACATCGGCCCATGCCTTCCGTTCTCGCGTTATCGGACCTGTCACCCAAGAGGTCACCCAAGCTGTCACCCAAGCGGACCTGGGCGCGTACGGCCCCTGCCCTTGAATTGTCCCGCAGTCGCATGCGGGACACACACCGCCCCGGCTTTCGGCCCGGCCGCTCCACGACATCTGGTCCAGCGGACCCGCCGGAGGCTCATCCGGCGGCCGTCCGATGGGGCGTCGATACGCTGCGGCGAGTCGTTCCGGTCCCCGGGCCCGGGAGCGGAGCGTGCCGGTCCGACGGACGACCACCCTGTCCGAAAAGTAGAGAGGGGTCTCCCGCACACCTGAGCCCACGTATCGCTCGAATAACCCTCACGTACCGGCACTTAACAGGCAGCGACCACCACGGAATGCGTGACCTGGCGGGCTCGCACACCGACTCGGGGATCATGAGCAGCGAACATGCACCATGGAATCCATCGGTCGGCGCGATCCGGCGATCTTAAGGCCCGGAGCATGACAGGATCCAATGCGGTACCAGCGCGATCCGAGAGACGGCGGGCGACGACGTGACGTTCTACGCGGACCTTCATATCCATTCGAAGTACTCCCGCGCCTGCAGCAAGGACTGTGACCTTGAACACCTGGCGTGGTGGGCGGGCCGCAAAGGCGTGTCGCTCGTGGGCACCGGCGATTTCACCCACCCCGCGTGGATGGACGAGCTGCGGGAGAACCTCGTGCCCGCAGAACCGGGGCTGTTCCGGCTGCGACCCGACCTCGAACGCCGAGTGAGCCGAACACTACCGCCCGCCTGCCGCCAACCGGTTCGTTTTCTCCTCTCAGTCGAGATCTCGACCATCTACAAAAAGGGTGAACGCACGCGGAAGGTACACCATCTCCTTTATTCTCCGTCCTTCGAGGCGGCCGAACGCATCACCGCCGCGCTTGCGAAGATCGGGAATCTCGCGTCAGACGGGCGCCCGATACTCGGCCTGGACTCGCGACACTTGCTCGAGATCACGTTGCAGAGCGACCCCGGCTCGTACCTGATTCCGGCGCATGTCTGGACGCCGTGGTTCTCCGTCCTCGGTTCGAAGTCCGGTTTCGATGCCGTGGCCGACTGCTACGACGACCTGGCGGACCACATATTCGCCGTGGAGACCGGCCTCTCCTCCGATCCGCTGATGAACTGGCGGGTGCCCTCTCTCGACCACTACCGCCTCGTGAGCAACTCTGATGCGCATTCACCACCGGCACTTGCCCGCGAGGCGTCGATGTTCACCACGGAGATGGATTACTTCGCGGTGCGCGCCGCCCTGGAGACCGGCCGGGGATACGGCGGCAGCGTCGAGTTCTTCCCGGAGGAGGGCAAGTATCACCTCGACGGTCATCGCAAGTGCGGCGTGCGCCTGGAACCGGAGGAGACGAAGGCGCACGGCGGCCGGTGCCCGTCTTGCGGCCGCCCGCTCACCGTCGGCGTGCTCTACCGCGTCGACGAGCTCGCCGCCCACCCGGAGGGCCGCCGGCCGGAGGGCGCCGCGGACTTTCGCAACCTGATCCCGCTGCCCGAGATCGTCAGCGAGATCCGCGGGGTCGGCCCGCGCTCGAAGTCGGTGCTCGGCCACATCGCCGAGCTGGTCTCCGCGCTCGGCCCGGAGCTGTCGATCCTCGACGGCGTGCCCCTGGACGACCTGCGTGCGGCAGGGGGCGAGCTGCTGGCCGAGGCGATCGGCCGGCTCCGGCGCGGCGAGGTGATCCGCGACGCCGGGTTCGACGGCGAGTACGGCGTGATCCGCCTGTTCGCGCCCGGCGAGCTGCGCCGTGAGGGCAAACGCGCCGTCGGGCTGCTCGGCGCCCCTGACGACACCGGGCTCTTCGACCTTCCCGCCGAGCCCGTACGGCCCGATTCGCCCAAGAGGGAAGACGTCCCGCAGGACGAAACGCCCGTCGACGACACTTCCCCGCTTGCCGAGCCGCCGATCGAGGGTCAGCAGGACATCCTCGAGGCCGCCGAGGCGGCCGAGGCCGACGAGAGATCCTCGATCCTCGACGGCCTCGACCCCGATCAGCGTGTGGCCGCCGCGCACCCGGGCGGCCCGCTGTTGATCATCGCGGGCCCCGGCACCGGCAAGACCCGGACGCTGACCCACCGGATCGCCCATCTCGTCGCCGAGCGCGACGTGGAGCCGGAGCAGTGCCTGGCGATCACGTTCACGCGCCGCGCCGCCGACGAGATGCGCGAACGCCTGGAGGCGCTGCTGCCGGGCCGCGCCACCCGCCTCACCGTCACCACCTTCCACGGCCTGGGCGCGCTGATCCTGCGGGAGCAGCACGAGCGCGCCGGCCTGCCGGCGGACTTCCGCATCGCCGACGAGACCGAACGGCTGGAGATCGCCCGGGAGATGACCGGGTCCGACAAGGAGGCGCGGCGGCTCCTCTCCGGCTTCGACGGCGCGGGCGGCCCGGGTGATCCTGAGGAGCGTGGTTCGTTCGAGAAGCGGCTGCGCGAACGCGGCCTGGCCGACTTCACCGACCTGCTGCGCCTGCCGGTGATGCTGCTCGGCGACGATCCGGACCTGACCGCGCGCTACCGCGAGCGCTGGCCGTGGATCAGCGTGGACGAGTACCAGGACGTCGACGAGACGCAGTACTCCCTGCTCCGCCTGCTCTCCGACGCGGAGGGCAACCTCACCGCGATCGGCGACCCCGACCAGGCGATCTACGCCTTCCGCGGCGCGGACGTCGGCTTCTTCCTCCGGTTCGCCGACGACTTCGCCTCGGCGACGGAGGTGCTGCTGACCCGCAACTACCGGTCCGCCCCGGCGATCGTGCACGGCGCGGTGGCCGCCATCCGGGCCACCAGCCTCGTACCGGACCGGGTCCTGGACCCGCAGCGGCCCGGCGAGCGGCTGATCATCGTGCAGGAGAGCGCCGACGCGCAGGCCGAGGCCGCCTTCGTCACCTCGACCATCGACCGGCTGCTGGGCGGCGCGTCGTTCCACTCTCTCGACTCGGGACGGGCCGACGGGCACCACGACGAGCACCTCGACTTCTCCGACATCGCCGTGCTCTACCGGTCCTCCGCCCAGGCCGAGCCGGTCATGGAGGCGCTGACGCGCGCGGGCATGCCGTACCAGAAGCGCTCACACGACCGCCTCCTGAAACGGCCGGGCGTACGGGAGGTCGCGCACGAGCTGCGGCACCACGGCGGCGAGCTGACCGGGCGGATCCGCGCGGCGGTGGCCGCGCTCACCGAGCTCCACGACGAGACGGTCCTGCGCACGGCGGCCGAGCTGCTCACGCCGCTCGCCGTCCGCTGCGGCGACGACCTGGAGACGTTCCTCGGCGAGCTGGCCCTGGGCGCCGAGGTGGACGCGTTCGACCCGCGCGCCGACCGGATCGCGCTGCTGACGCTGCACGCCTCGAAGGGCCTGGAGTTCCCGGTCGTGTTCATCGTCGGCTGCGAGGACGGCCTGCTGCCGATGCGTCTGCCGGACACCGACGAGGACGAGGAACGCCGCCTGTTCTTCGTCGGCATGACGCGAGCGCGGTCGTCGCTGTACCTGTCCGGCTCCCGGCGCCGCGACCCGTCGCCGTTCCTGCGCGGCATCCCCGGCAAGTACGTCACGCGGCCCGAGCAGGCCGCTCGCCGCCGACCGCGCGACCAGCAGCTCCGCCTCCTCTGAACAGGTGACGACCGAGCGCCAGCACGGCGGCGAGTGCCACCAGGCCGCAGACGCCGGCCCACCCGAACCGGGTGTACGCACGGACGCCCAGCCATGAGCCGGCGCTTCCGCCGAGGAACGCGCAGGTCATGTACGCGGTGTTGAGCCGGCTGCGCTCGTCGGGGTGCAGCGCGAAGATGCGCGCCTGGTTGGCGACCTGGCCGCACTGAACGGCCACGTCGATCAGCAGCATGCCGAGGACCAGGGCGATCATGCCTACGGCGCCGCCGAGGGCCCCGAGGGCCAGCACGACGGCCGAGACGATGGCGAGCAGCATGCTGATGAGGTTGACCCGGTCGGGGCCGCGCCGGTCGGCCAGCCGGCCCGCGACCGGCGTGCAGAACATGCTCGCCGCCCCGACGAGCGCGATCAGGCCCACGGCCTGCGCGCCGAGACCGTACACCGGCCCGCTGACGACCAGCGCGACGCTGGTCCAGGCGGCGCTGAAGCCGCCGAACAGGGACGCCTGGTACCAGCAGGAGCGACGCAGGTCCGGCTCGGTGCGCATCAGCCGTACGGAGGCGGCGACCAGCGCCGGGTAGCGCTCTCGTGAGGACGGGGCGGTCGCGGGAATCACGAGGGCCAGGGCCGGCGTCAGCAGCAGCACGAGGGCGGCGGCGATCAGGTACGGGCCGCGCCAGCCGAGCCACGCCCCGACCGTGCCGCTGAACGTGCGGGCGAGCAGGATGCCGCCGATGAGCCCGCTGAGCAGCGTGCCGGTCACCGCTCCGCGCCGGCCGGCGGACACCAGGCCGGCCGCCATCGGGATGATCACCTGGGGGACGACGGTCGTCGCGCCCACCACGGCGCTCGCGACGACGAGGACCGGCAGCACGGGGGCGACACCGGCCGCCAGCAGGCCGAGGCCGGTGAGGACGAGCAGCGTCACGATCAGGCGCCGGTGCGGCAGCCGGTCGCCGAGCGGGACCAGGAGGAAGATCCCGGCGGCGTAGCCGAACTGCGCGGCCGTGGTGACAAGCGTGGCCGTACCCGGCGACGTGTGCAGCCCGGCGGCGATCAGCGGGCTGATCGCCTGGGGAAAGTAGACGTTGGCCACGGCGACACCGCAGGCCAGGGCCAGGACGAGGATCGTGCGGCGGGACGGCGACGGCGCGTCGATGGACGTGGGGGGCAACGGCGACCTCACTTTGGAACCTGTCAAACCGGTTCGGCGAAGGTACCAGTTAAACCGGTTCCGCCGGTATGGTGGGGTCCGTGGCCACCTCGACGATCCGTTTCCGGCAGGGCGCCGGGCGGCTGTGCCTCGACTTCATCCGCACCCTCCGATGGCCGGGGACGCCGTCGGAGGCCGAGGAGCTCCCCGATGCCGCCGCCCTCGCCGCCTGGATCGGGCAGTTCGGCCCGCTGGAGGTCTCCCCTTCGGAATCCGTAGGTGTCGCGGAGGCGCATGCCCTGCGCGAGGCGATCCGTGACCTGGTCGACGCGGCCCGCACGGGCCGTCGGCACGCAACGGAATCCGGTGCGGCGGTCAACCGGGCGGCCGCTCACGCCACGCCGATACCGGCCGTCGACGGCACCGGGCGGCTGCGCTGGCACGCGGATGACCCGGTCGCCGCGTCGCTGTCTCTCATCGCGCGGGACGCGCTCGACCTCGTCACCTCACCGGCCGCCGCACGGCTGCGGGCGTGCGCCGGGCCCCGGTGCGGCGCGCTGTTCCTCGACAACTCCCGGCCGGGCACCCGGCGCTGGTGCTCGATGGACGTCTGCGGGAACCAGGCGAAGAAGACCAACCTGCGCCGCCGGGAGGCGTGACCCGCTCAACCCTCGGCCGGAGGCTCCTCGCTCACGGGCGGCCGGGCCGCGCGGGGCCGGACGTCGACGACGAGCGTGCCGGCGGCGCGGTCGTGCAGGGCCTGCCGGTGCTCTCCCTCGAAGAGCAGGCCGATCTCGGCGAGCCAGAAGATGCCCGCGAGCACGTTGAGCACCGGCACCGGCCGGGCCGCGGGCGGCACGGCGTAGATCGCCGAGCGGACCAGCGCCTGGCTCACGCGCAGGCGCGCGCCGTCGGCCGAGATCACCTGGACGCCGGTCAGCCGCTTGCCGACCGTACGGCCCCAGAGCGCGAGCTGCACGACCTCGTACACCAGGTACACCACGGCGAACCCGATCGGCGCGACGACGGTCTGCGCGGTCTCGCGCGGAAAGATCTCGGTGGCGGCGGTGGCCAGGGGAACGCCGACGATGAGCGTGTCCACCAGGCGCGCGACCAGTCGCTGTGACGGCTCCGCGAGCACGGCCTCGTACGTCATTCGATCTCGAACTCCCGGTCGTCGACCACGACCGTGGCGCTGAGCCGGTCGTGGAGGGACTGGTGCAGCGGTTGGTCCCAGATCGCCCACAGGTAGGCCATGAGCGTGCCGACGCCGCAGCCGAACAGGTAGAGCAGGTTGTTGACGGCCGCGCGGCCGACCGCCTGCGCCGGCCGCATCGGTTCGCCGCTCTCGGCCAGCACCCGCAGGCTCATGACCCGCTTACCGAGCGTCTGACCCCACAGGGCGAGCTGCACCGCCTCGTACGCGAACGGCAGGATCCCGATGACGAGGACCCACCCGAACAGGGCCGGCCCCGACCAGACGGAGGAGTCCTTTCCCTGGCTGCCCGGTTCGTCCAGGCCCACCGCGGCCACCATGAACGGGAGGACCAGGGCGAAGCCCACGATGCCGAGTAATCCGGCGTCGATCACCCGGGCACCGGCGCGGCGCATCACCGGCGCCAGCGTCAGTTCCTCGACCGGCTCGTAGTGGCTCATCGCTCGCCTTCCAGGTGGAGCAACATCCGGGTGTTGCCCAGGGTGTTCGGCTTCACCCGGTCGAGGTCGAGGAACTCCGCCACGCCGTCGTCGTAGGAGCGCAGGAGCTCTTCGTACACCTCGGGCGCCACCGGGCTGCCCTGCAGCCGTCGGAACCCGTGCCGGGAGAAGAAGGACACCTCGAAGGTAAGGCAGAAGACGCGCCGGACCCCGAGTTCTCGCGCGGTCTCCAGAAGGCGCGTGACGATGTGGTGCCCCACTCCGTGGCCGCGGCAGGCAGGATCCACCGCGACCGTACGGACCTCGGCGAGGTCCTCCCACATGACATGCAGCGCGCCGCAACCCACGACGGCGCCGGTCCGCGAATCTTCCGCGACCCAGAACTCCTGGACGTCCTCATAGAGCGTCACGGTCGGCTTGGCGAGTAGCCGGCCCGGGCCGGCGTACAGGTCCACCAGCCGCCGGATCGCCCGGACGTCCGTCGCGCGGGCCCGGCGGATAGCTGTCTCCACAAACAGGTGACCCTAGCCGCCGGCCGCCCGACCGTGACCCGCGGGCGGCCGATACCCCCCTCGGTCTGGCCGCTCGCGCGAGCCGCTCACGTACTGGAAGTCAGATGAGTTGCCGTCGTGCCGCCCACACAACGGCTTCGATGGGGGTGTTCACATTGAGCCGGTCACATATCGTTCGCAGTCGCCTCCGTAGCGTCCGCGCGCTGAGTTCGAGTTTCCGCGCTGCCACATCTGCGGTGACACCTGTGGCGATCTGCGCGAGCAACCGGAGTTCGTCCTCGCTCAGACGCGGATCGTCGGTGCCACGGCGTGTCAGTGTGGCCTGTTCCACTCCGTCCTCCCTCGTCCCTGGTGATGACTACGGGGATACGGCGGGACGCCGCATGGGCACGGGTAGGCCTGACGCGCTTGACCGGAGGTGGCCGTCGGAGCCGATTCGGCTGCGTGGCGCGGGAACTCCAGTAACGATTCATACGTTGAGATTCCGAGAAGGGATGTAAACCCGAGTGCGCGGACAAACGTCCCGGTGGTGCGACCGGGAGCGGATTCCACGAGTTCGGGCGGGGTCATCGGTGCGCTGTTCGCCCCCATCCCTTCGACAACGATCCCGGCAAAGATCGTGAATCGTTTCAAGCTAGGCTTCGAACCGGAACGCTAGGCGGCCGGATCCGGACCGTCAAGCGTTCAAATGCTACGCTGCGTAGCCGCATGAAAACGGCTCGCTACATAACACCTCGGAAACAGTTCTTCGCAGCCATTCACCTGCGAAAACCGCGTAACTCGAGAGGAAGACAGCGTGCCGCCCGTCAGCATCCGGGATGTGGCGATGCGTGCAGGTGTCTCCGTTGGGACAGTTTCGAATGTCCTAAACCGGCCAAACCTGGTGGCCGAAGCCACCCGTGAACGCGTGCGCGCGGTCATCGGCGAGCTCGGCTTCGTACGCAACGAGAGCGCCCGGCAGCTCCGCCAGGGGCGCAGCCGCACCTTCGGTGTCGTCCTGGAGAGCCTCGGCAACCCCTACTTCACCGATCTCGCGCAGGGCGCCGAGGCGGCCATGAACACCGACGGCTTCGACGCCCTGTGGTCTACGAGCGACGGCTCGGCGGCCAAGGAGCGCCGCTGTCTGGACTTCCTCGAAGAACAACGCGTCAGCGGAGTGATCATCACGCCGGTCGGCCTCGACGCCGAGCGCATCGCCGAGCTGCGTGACCGCGGCCTGTCCGTCGTGGTGCTCGACCGCCGCGAGTACGACGGGGTCTGCTCCACCCGCGTGGACCACGTCGCCGGCGGCGCGATCGCCGTGGACCACCTGACCGCCCGGCACCGCCGCCTCGCGATCGTCACCGGCCCGCTGCACTCCGAACCGGTCATCGACCGGTACGAGGGTGCGGTCGCCGCCGCCCGTCGCGCGGGCGTGGCCGGGGAGAGCCTGACCACGCTCATCCAGCGCGACCTGACGCCGACGTCGGGCCGGGAGGCGGCCCGGCGGCTCCTGGAGCTGGACCCGCTGCCGACCGGAGTGTTCTGCGCCAACGACCTGCTGGCGATCGGCCTGGTCAACGCACTGCTGCGGACGGGCGTCAAGGTGCCCGAGGAGATCAGCGTGGTCGGCTACGACGACATCGAGCTGGCCGGCACCTCCGTGGTGCCGCTGACGACCGTACGGCAGCCGCGGCACGAGCTCGGCTGGACCGCGGCCGAGCTGGCGGTCGCCGAGGCCGGCGCCACCGAGGAGCACGAGCACCGCCGGCTGGTGCTGTCCCCGTCACTGGTCGTCCGCGAGTCCGCCTGAGGGCTTCTGCGGGCCTGAGACGGCCGCCGCATCCTGCGGCCCTGACACCGGGTCGAGCAAACCGCCCGGCCCCCCGGTTCACCGGGGTTCCGGGCGGTCGTCCGATCCGTGGGACGTGTCAGGCGCTGACGGCCTCGACCTGAGCGGCCTCGGGGTGGCCGATGGCCAGGCCGCTCTCCGCGTCGAAGAAGTGCAGGCGGCTCGTGTCGACGGCCAGATCGAGCGTCTGCCCCGGGCGCACGTGCGAGCGGGCGTTGACGCGGGCGGTCCACAGGGCCTTGTTGTCGGTCAGCGGGATCGCGCTGTCCTCGTCCTCCTCGTCCTTGGCGAGGTCGGCGGTGTCCTTGTGCTCCACCGGCGGCGCGTCGATGGCGAAGATGACGTTGATCTCGCTGCCGAGCTCTTCGGTGACGTCCGCGCTGACCTGCACGGTCGGCCAGTCCTGACCGCCGTGGGCGGCGTCCTCGAAGTCGGAGGGGCGGATACCGAGGATGAGCGACCGGCCGGTGTACTCCTCCAGGCCGGGCTTGTCGGCGAACGTCTCGGCCGGCACCGCCAGCTCGTACCCGGCGAACGAGACGCGGGCCCCGCCGCCCTCACGGACCAGGTCGGCGTTCACGAAGTTCATCGCGGGCGAGCCGATGAAGCCGGCGACGAACAGGTTCACCGGGCTGTCGAACAGGTTCTGCGGCGTGTCGACCTGCTGCAGCACGCCCTCGCGGAGGACGCAGACGCGGTCGCCGAGGGTCATGGCCTCGATCTGGTCGTGCGTGACGTACACCGTCGTGACGCCCAGCCGCTCGTGGAGCTGGTTGAGCGAGGCGCGCATCGAGACGCGGAGCTTGGCGTCGAGGTTGGACAGCGGCTCGTCCATCAAGAACGCCTGCGGCTCGCGGACGATCGCCCGGCCCATCGCGACGCGCTGGCGCTGACCACCGGAGAGGTTGGCCGGCTTGCGCTTGAGGAACTGCTCCAGGCCGAGCATCTTGGCGGCGTCGCCGACGCGCTTCTTGATCTCCGCCTTGGAGGTGCCGCGGAGCTGGAGGCCGAAGGCGAGGTTCTGCTCGACCGTCATGTGCGGGTAGAGGGCGTAGTTCTGAAACACCATGGCGATGTCGCGGTCCTTCGGCGCGAGGTCGTTCACGACCCGGTCGCCGATGGAGATCTCGCCGCCGGTGATGTCCTCCAGGCCCGCGATCATGCGCAGGGCGGTGGACTTTCCGCAGCCGGACGGGCCGACCAGCACCATGAACTCCCCATCCGCGATCTCCAGGCTGAGGTTGTTCACCGCCTTGATGTCGTTGCTGTAGGCCTTGTCGACCTGGTCAAGAACGATCTTGGCCATGGGGGTTCCTCCGAGGGGTGTCGCCACAAAGTGTCCATAACCATAGCCACTGTTCTCATATCTGAACAGATCTGAATCGGGAGGAAGCGCACTAGGCTGTGACGCGGCTCCGGCGTGATCGCCGGGATCTCGGGTGGCACATGGCGTATGTCGGTGCTCTAGAGGGGCTGGGGATGGACTCATCCGACACCACCGGGCCGGGCGTCAAGTCCGCGATGCGCACCGTCGCGCTGCTCGACTTCTTCGCCCGTCAGGGCGGGATGTACAGCCTGACGGCCATCCAGCAGGAGCTGGGCTACCCCAAGAGCAGCCTGTACGCCCTCCTGCGCACCCTCGTGCAGCTCGGCTGGGTGGAGACCGACCCGACCGGCACGCTCTACCGCATCGGCATGCGGGCCCTGCTCGTAGGCGCCTCCTACATCGACGGTGACCCGGTGGTCGGCATGGCGCACGAGACCCTCGAGTGGCTCGCCGAGGCGACCGGCGAGACCGTGCACTTCGGCCGGCTCGACGACGCCGAGGTGGTCGACCTGTCCTCCCGGCCCTCCCGGCACGACCTGCGGCCCGTCGTACGCGTCGGCCGCCGCGTGCCCGTGCACAGCACCGCCCTCGGCAAGGCCCTGCTCGCCGACCGCCCGGCGCCCCGCCTCCCCGACGAGCTCGAACGCCAGACCGAGAACACCATCACCGGCCACCAGGCGCTGGCGGAGGAGCTGCGCCGCGTACGCGAACGCGGCTACGCCGTCGACCGCGAGGAGAACAGCACCGGCATCTGCTGCTTCGCCGTCGTCCTGCGCCTTCAGCGTCCCGCCCGCGACGCGATCAGCGTGTCCATCCCGGCCACGCGGCTGACCGAGGCGGCCGAACGGGAGATCCCCGCACTGCTGATGCGGGCCCGCGAACGCATCGAGTACTCCGCGCACCATCTGCTTCTCTGAGAACCGTCTGGGGGAACTCCATGACCGACGCGCAGCCCGACGTCAACTCCGTTCTCGGCTTCGATCCGTTCGCTCCGGAGTTCAGCGCCGACCCGTACGCCCAGTACCGCGCGCTGCGGGCGGACGGCCCCCTGATCCGTACGTCCCGCGGCCTGTGGCTCTCGACCTCCTTCGCGGTGTGCACGCAGGTGCTGCGCGACCCGAGGTTCGGCCACGGCGACA
This sequence comes from Actinoallomurus acaciae, assembly GCF_042429965.1. Classification (NCBI taxonomy): domain Bacteria; kingdom Bacillati; phylum Actinomycetota; class Actinomycetes; order Streptosporangiales; family Thermomonosporaceae; genus Actinoallomurus; species Actinoallomurus acaciae. Next base: position 1,334 of record NZ_JBHLZP010000089.1, on the reverse strand, counting down.
CGGGGCTCTCCGGCCGCCCGCCGCGGCGGGTCCGGTCGTTCCTCACCCTGGACCCGCCCGAGCACACGAGACTTCGCCGCCTGGTCAGCCGCGCCTTCACCGCCCGCCTGGTCGAACGCCTGCGCCCCCGCGTGTCCGCCATCGTGGACGACCTGCTGGCCCGCCTCGACGGCGAGGTCGACCTGATCGCGGGCCTGGCCCACCCGCTGCCGGTCATCGTGATCAGCGAGATGCTCGGCGTGCCGCCGGAGGACGAGGAGCGGTTCAAGGACTGGTCGGACGCGCTCGCCCGCGGCCTCGACCCGGACTTCGTGGTACCTCCGGCCGAACTCGCCCATCGCGACCGTGCGCGCGAGGAGTTCGGCGACTACTTCCGCGAGCTGGCCGCCCGGCGCCGCGCCGCTCCGGGAGACGACCTGCTGAGCGGGCTGGTCGCCATCGAGGAGCTCTCCGAGGACGACCTGATCGCCACCTGCGTCCTGCTGCTCGTCGCCGGCCACGAGACGACGGTCAACCTCATCGCCAACGGCACCCTCGCGCTGCTGCGGTCGCCGGACCAGCTCGCCTGGTTCCGCGACAACCCGGGCGAGTCCGCCGCGGCGGTGGAGGAGCTCCTGCGGTACGACCCGCCGGTCCAGCTCAGCGCGCGCGTCGCCCTGGAGGACGCCGAGATCGCCGGGCAACGGATCGGCCGAGGCGAGCCGATCATGCTGCTGCTCGGCGCGGCCAACCGCGACCCGGAGGTCTTCACCGACCCGGACCGGCTGGACCTGACACGCTGGCTGACGGAGGCGCCCCGGCACCTGGCGTTCGGGCAGGGCATCCACTTCTGCCTCGGCGCGCCGCTCGCCCGCATCGAGGGCCAGACCGCCCTGACCGCCCTCATGCGACGCGACGTCACGCTCACGCCCGGCCCGCTGCGCTACAAGGACAACCTGATTCTGCGCGGGCTCGCCGAACTGCCGGTACGGATCTCCAACACCTGATCAGGCACCCGATCCGCCGACCATGCGCGGATCGCCCGCCCCCCGCACACCACCATCGGCCTCGACGGCCCGGCCGGAGCCGAACTCGCGGTCGGCCCGTGGCCGGGGGCGCGATGAATCTCAGATTGCTCTCATCGGCCTCTCATCCGTCGCGCATAGCGTCGCCGCGCCGACGGTCGACCGACCGTCAACCCACATGTCAGAACGAAGGGTGGCTGACGTATGGCCGAGCAACAGGAGCACGACGAGGGCCGCGACCGGATGAACCGGCGCCGCGCGCTGACCGCCATCGGCGGCGCGGGCCTGGGTGCGGCCGGGGTGGTCGCGGCGAGCCGCGCGGCGGGGGCG
>NZ_JBHLZP010000088.1:0-22252 GCF_042429965.1 Actinoallomurus acaciae | reverse complement strand
CGGGCCCGGAGGACCGGGCGAACGCGGCGGCCCGAGTGGGCGTGGCGGACCCGGGGGACCGGGCGGGCGCGGTGGGCCCGGTGGCGGGGGACCCGGTGGTGGAGGACGCGGTGGTGGAGGACCCAGTGGTGGAGGACGCGGAGGGCGTGGGGGTCCCGGTGGAAGGAACGGCGGGGGAGCGAGCGGTGGTCCGGGTGGCGGGCAGGGTGGTGGGCAGGGCGGCCCGTCGCGGCCTCTACGCTGGCCCCATGGCCGATGACGCGCGCATCCTCCTGCTCGGCAAGCCCGGCTGCCACCTGTGCGACGACGCCCGTGCGGTGATCGAGAAGGTCGCCGGTGAACTCGGCGTGACCTGGGAAGAACGCGACATCACCGCCTCGGAGGAGGACACGCGCCTCTACTGGGACCAGATCCCGGTGACGTTCGTCGACGGCGTCCAGCACGACTTCTGGCGGGTCGACGAGCGTCGCCTGCGCACGGCCCTCGCGACCTGACCGGAGCGGCCGGATTCGGCCCATTGGATGTCTGTTCGGTCACATCGCCACTCGTGGCGGGCATGACTTGAAAAGTGTGGGGGTTCCTCGCGAGACCCGCGTGAGCTGGGCAATCCGGACCGGTCACGACCTCTCCGGCGGCCGTGCGTCCGGCTCCCGACTTTGTGCGCGTGTTCACAAGGGCTTAATCTGGAGGGAGTCCAGGCGGTTCGTTCGCCGTGTGGCCCAGGCACCATACGGGATCGACCGCGTGTCGAACCCCGGAAAAGCAGGCCTGTGACCCGTCGATCCACCCTCGGTGAACGGAACCGCGGCATCCCAGAGGCGACCGTGGCCCGGCTTCCGGTCTACCTTCGCGCGCTGCACGTCCTGGCCGAACGCGGTGTCGCCACCGTGTCCTCCGAAGAACTGGCCGCCGCCGCCGGCGTCAACTCCGCCAAACTCCGCAAGGATCTCTCCCACCTGGGTTCCTACGGAACCCGCGGCGTCGGATACGAGGTGGAATACCTCGTCTACCAGATCTCCCGCGAACTCGGACTGACCCAGGACTGGGCGGTCGCGATCGTCGGTATCGGTAACCTGGGTCGTGCGCTGGCCGGGTACGGCGGGTTCGCCTCGCGCGGGTTCCGCATGGCCGCGCTGATGGACGCCGAGCCGGGGATCGTCGGCGAGGTGATCGCCGGCCTGACCGTCGAGCACATCGACGATCTCGAGACGGTCATCAAGGACAACGGCATATCCATCGCCGTCCTGGCCGTCCCCGCGGCCGCGGCGCAACCGGTCTGCGACAGAGTGGTGGCGTCAGGGGTGACGAGCATCCTCAATTTCGCCCCTGTCGTTCTTTCTGTACCCGACAGTGTCGATGTGCGTAAGGTCGACCTGTCGATTGAGCTACAGATTCTCGCGTTCCACGAGCAGCGCAAGGCCGGTGGGCCGGGCGGCGTGGAAGAGGAGTATCTCGAGGCGGTAGAGGGCCAATGAGCGGTACCAGCACGTCAACAGCCGCGAAAGCACGGCCCGCCGAAGCGGACCGGACTTGCGAGGGGGCCTCATGAGCGGGCGGAGCGAGCGAACCGGTGAACACACGCTCCGGGTCGCCCCTCCGGCGAGGGAGGGCTCATGAGTGAGCGGAGCGAACGAGTCAGTGAACGCGCGCTCCGGGTCGCCCCTCCGGCGAGGGAGGATTCATGAGTGAGCGGAGCGAACGAGTCAGTGAACGCGCGCTCCGGATCGTCCCTCCGGCGAGGGAGGATTCATGAGTGAGCGGAGCGAACGAGTCAGTGAACGCGCGCTCCGGATCGCCCCTCCGACGAAGGAGGATTCATGAGCAGCGTCCTCGTCGTCGGGCTGAGTCACCGCAGCGCCCCCGTCACGCTGCTGGAGCGGGCCGCGGTCAGCGGTGACGGGCTGGACAAGCTCCTGCACGACGTGCACCAGGTCACGAACGTGGACGGTGTCGTCGTCGTCTCGACGTGCAACCGGATCGAGGTCTACGCCGACGTCGAGAAGTTCCACGCCGGTGTCTCCTCGATCTCCGAGCTGCTCTCGCGCCACTCCGACGTGCCGCTGGACGAGCTGTCCAAGCACCTCTACGTCCACTACGAAGAACGCGCGGTCCAGCACATCTTCTCCGTGGCCTGCGGGCTCGACTCGATGGTCGTCGGAGAGGGCCAGATCCTCGGCCAGCTGCGCACCGCGCTCAAGATCGCCCAGGCGAACGGCACCGTCGACCGGGCCCTCAACGAGCTCGTGCAACAGGCGCTGCGGGTCGGCAAGCGGGCGCGCAACGAGACCGGCATCGATCGGGCCGGCGCCTCGCTGGTCAGCGTGGGGCTGAGCCGGGCCGGTTCACTCGAGGGCCGGCGCGCGCTCGTCGTGGGCGCCGGGTCGATGAGCGGCCTGGCGGTCGCGACCCTCGCCCGCGGGGGCATCGGCGAGATCGTGATCGCCAACCGCACCTACGACCGCGGCGCGCACCTGGCGCGTTCGGCCGACGTGCCGGCGCGGGCGATCGAGCTGGCCGACCTGCCCGCGGCGATCTCCGAGGCCGACATCGTCGTCTCCTGTACGGGTGCCACCGGCCTGGTGATCACGCCGGACGTGATCGACGGACCGGCGTTCCTGCTGGACCTGGCGCTGCCGCACGACGTGGACCCGGCCGTACGCGACCTGCCGGACGTCACCCTGGTCGCCCTGGACGACCTGCGCGACGCCGACGACGCCCCGGCCGCCGGTGACATCGAGGCCGTCCGCCGGATCGTCTGCGAGGAGGCCCAGGCGTTCCAGCTCGGCCTGATCGCGGCGACCGTCGCGCCGACCGTGGTGGCGCTGCGCAGCAAGGCGGCCGAGGTGGTCGACTCCGAGCTGGACCGGCTCGGCGGGCGTCTGCCGGGTCTGGACGACAAGGCGCGCGACGAGATCGCCCAGACCGTACGCCGTGTCGTCGACAAGCTGCTGCACGCGCCGACCGTGCGCGTCAAGGAGCTGGCCGCGTCGCCGGGCGGCGACACCTACACCGAGGCCCTGCGCGAGCTGTTCGATCTCGATCCCAAGGCGCCGGAGGCCGTGATCCGGGCGGAGGACGTTCTGTGAGACTCACTCTGGGGACGCGCCGCAGCCTGATGGCGATGACGCAGTCGGGCCTGGTCGCCGACGCCCTGACCGAGCGCACCGGCCATGAGGTCGAGCTCGTGGGCGTCACGACCGAGGGCGACGTCTCCAAGGCCAACCTGGCGCAGATCGGCGGCACGGGCGTGTTCGTCGGCGCGCTGCGCCAGAAGGTGCTCGACGGCGAGGTCGACTTCGCCGTCCATTCGCTGAAGGACCTGCCGACGGGGCCCGCCGAAGGCATCGTCCTGGCCGCCGTGCCGGCCCGTGACGACCCCCGCGACGCCCTGTGCGGCGAGGCGAAACTGGCCGACCTGCCGCGAGGCGCGCGGATCGGCACCGGGTCACCGCGCCGCATGGCCCAGCTGCGCGCACTCCGGCACGACCTGGAGGTCGTGCCGATCCGCGGCAACGCCGACACACGCCTGCGCAAGGTGACCTCCGGCGAGTTCGACGCGATCGTGCTCGCCTACTCCGGGCTGACGAGGATCAACCGGCTGGACGCGGTTTCGGAGATCTTCGAGCCGGACCAGATGCTGCCGGCGCCCGGCCAGGGGGCCCTGGCGGTCGAGTGCCGGGCCGACCGCACCGATCTCCTGGAGATCCTGGCGACCCTCGACGATCACGCGAGCCGCGTGGCGGTGACCGCCGAACGGGCCCTGCTCGCCGAGCTTGAGGCAGGCTGTTCCGCCCCGGTGGGCGCATACGCTGCTTTGGAAGACAGAACACTGCATCTGATCGGAGTCGTTGCCGGGTACGACGGTGAACGACAAGTCCGATTGTCCGAAAGCGGCCACCCTGACCTGGCCGAGCGGCTGGGACGCGACCTCGCGACCCGGATGATCGCCAAGGGGGCCGACCAGTTGATGGGGGAGCGCGTATCTTGAGCCCCGCGAGCAAGAGCCCGGCCGCCGCGAGCGGCGCGTCCCGTACCGGCAGGAAGCCGGCCGGGCAGCCGGGCAAGGTGGCCTTTGTCGGTGTCGGCCCGGGAGACCCGGAGCTGCTAACGCTGCGGGCCATGCGATTGCTCGGCGCGGCCGACGTCATCGTGGTGCACGAGGCGACGGCCTCGCGGTTCCGCGAGCACTTCAACCCGGCCGCGGAGATCGTCGAGCCCGGCACGGTCAACCCGGTCACCCTGGCCCGCTCGGCCGGTCTGGTGGCGCGGGTGTTCCTCGGCGACCCGGGCGTCGGGTCGGTGCTGTCCGATGAGGCCAGGGCCTGTGTCAGGGCGAACGTCCCGTTCGAGATCGTCCCCGGCATCTCGGCGATCACCGGCGTGCCCGGCTACACCGGCATCCCGCTGACCGACGGCAAGCACCGCGACGTCACGGTGGTCGACGCCCAGGAGGGCGGCGTCGACTGGAGCGCCTACTCCGGCGCCGCGACCTTGGTGATCCTCGGCGCCGAGAACACCATCGGTGAGGTGGCCAAGGGCCTGATCGCCGCCGGCCGGCCCGACAGCACGCCCGTCGCGGTCACCTCCATGGGCACCACGACCGAGCAGTACACCGTGGCCTCCACGCTCGCCCGCGTGGCCTCGGCCGCCAAGAATCTCGACGAGCCCGCCCTGATCGTCGTCGGCGACGTCGTCGGCTGGCACGACAAGCTCGCCTGGTTCGAGACCAAGCCACTGTTCGGCTGGCGGGTGCTCGTGCCGCGCACCAAGGAGCAGGCCGCCTCGCTGTCGGAACAGCTCCGCTCGTACGGCGCGGTGCCCGAGGAGGTGCCGACGATCTCCGTCGAGCCCCCGCGCACTCCGCAACAGATGGAACGTGCCGTTAAGGGTCTCGTCACCGGGCGTTACGAGTGGGTCGTGTTCACCTCGGCCAACGCCGTGCGCGCCGTGCGCGAGCGGTTCGAGCAGTACGGCCTGGACGCCCGTGCCTTCGCCGGCCTCAAGGTCGCCGCGGTCGGCGAGCAGACCGCCGCGTCGCTGGTGGAGTTCGGCGTACGGCCGGACCTCATGCCGAGCGGCCAGCAGTCCTCCGAGGGGCTCCTGGAGGTCTGGCCGCCGTACGACAAGGACCTGGACCCGATCAACCGGGTGCTGCTGCCGCGCGCCGACATCGCCACCGAGACGCTCGTCGCCGGCCTGACCGAGCTGGGCTGGGAGTGCGACGACGTCACGGCCTACCGCACCGTACGCGCCGCGCCGCCGCCGCAGCCGATCCGTGAGTCGATCAAGGGCGGCGGGTTCGACGCCGTGTTGTTCACCTCGTCCTCGACGGTCCGCAACCTCATCGGCATCGCCGGCAAGCCGCACAACGTCACCGTCATCGCCGTGATCGGCCCGCAGACGGCCAAGACGGCCGAGGAGTACGGCCTGCGCGTCGACGTGACCGCGGACAAACCGTCGGCCAGTGCCCTGGCCGAGGCACTGGCGGAGTACGGTGCCAAGCGCCGGGCCGCTCAGGTCGAGGCCGGCGACCCGCTGCGCAAGCCCAGTGAGATGCGGCGCGGAGCGCGTCGCCGAAAGTAGCCTGCTCGAGAGAAGGTCGTAGTGTCCGCGCAGTTCCCCGTCGTACGGCCCCGGCGGCTTCGCCGAACCCCCGCGATGCGCCGGCTGGTCGCCGAGGCCCAGGTACGGCCGAGCGACCTCGTACAGCCGCTCTTCGTCAAGGAGGGCATCGCCGAGCCGCAGCCGATCGCCTCGATGCCGGGTGTGGTCCAGCACACGCGGGACACCCTGCGCAAGGCCGCGCACGACGCCGCGGAGGCCGGGGTCGGCGGACTGATCCTGTTCGGCATCCCGGCGGTCAAGGACGGCCGGGGCTCGGGCGCGGACGACCCGGCGGGCATCGTGCAAAAGGCCCTGCGCGACCTGTCGGCGGAGGTCGGCGACGCGACCGTGGTCATGGCCGACCTGTGCCTCGACGAGTACACCGACCACGGGCACTGCGGCATCCTCACCTCCTCCGGCGAGGTGGACAACGACGCGACGCTGGAGCGCTACGCCTCGATCGCGGAGGCGCAGGCCGCGGCCGGCGCCGAGGTCGTCGCGCCCAGCGGCATGATGGACGGGCAGGTCGGGACGATCCGCGCCGCCCTGGACAAGGCCGGCTACTCCGGGACGTCGGTCATGGCGTACGCCGTGAAGTACGCCTCGGCCTTCTACGGCCCGTTCCGTGACGCGGCCGAGTGCGCGCCCCGGTTCGGCGACCGCGCGGCGTACCAGCAGGACCCGGCCAACGCCGAGGAGTCCCTGCGCGAGGTGTTCCTCGACCTCGACGAGGGCGCCGACATGGTCATGGTCAAGCCCGCGATGACCTACCTCGACATCGTCCGCCGGGTCCGCGAGGCGGTCCGCGTTCCGGTCGCGGCGTACCAGGTCAGCGGTGAGTACGCCATGGTCGAGGCGGCCGCCGCCCAGGGGTGGGTGGACCGCGGGCGCATCATCGACGAGACGCTGACCTCGATCCGCCGGGCCGGCGCGGACATCATCTTGACCTACTGGGCCACCGAGGTCGCCCGCTCGCTCTCTCACCGTTGACGGCCGCCGAGCGTACGCCGCGGCACCGGGCCGAGGGCCGCTGAGAGGCCGGGTCGGCCTCCGTGACGACCCGAGCCCAGAGCGTTCCCCTCATCGTCGCGAGCCGCCCTATCGCGCCGCTCTCAAGCGGCTATGAGGCCCCCGCCAGGCACGGCGCTCAGATCACGTGTTCGCGGCTATCCCGGGGTTGTCGCGACCTCTCGCAGGCCGTCAGGTCATCATCGAAGGTAAGAGGGTGGAGGGGGAGCGATGTTGGACACATCCGTCAAGAAGTCCGTCGCGCGGTCTGGTGGCAGGAATTCCGGCAAACAGTCGGGGAAGCGACAAAAAGTGCACATGGGGACCGCGGCCCAGGAGTACGCGGCCCTCGGCTGGCCCTGTTGTCCCGGCGCGCATCCGGCCACCGACCGGACGCGCGCCTGCTCGTGCGACCGGATCGGCTGCCCGTCGCCGGGCGCTCATCCGTCGTCGCAGGTATGGAAGCTGCAGGCCACGGTCGACACCGACCGCGTCGGCCAGTGGTGGAACGCCACGCCCGAGGCGAACATCATCCTGCCGACCGGCCGGGTCTTCGACGTCTTCGACGTGCCCGCGGAGTCCGGACGGCTCGCGCTGGCCCGCATGGAGCGCGACGACGTGCCGGTCGGGCCGGTCGCCGCGATGGGCGATGAGCGCTACCTGTTCTTCGTCGCGACGCGGGGGGCGCCGGAGGACGAGGACGAGTGGTGGTCCTGCCACCTCGACACCGTGCCCGAGAGCGTCGAGGAGACGCCGGGCATGCGCTGGCACTGCCGCGACAGCTACGTCGTGGCGCCGCCGTCGGCGCTGCCCTCCGGCCGCGAGGTGAGCTGGGTGGCCTTCCCCGAGAACGCCGCGCTGCCCGACCCCCTGCGCGTCCTGGAGATCCTCGTGGACGTCTGCGAATAACGCGGTGCCGCTCCGGGGGGCGACCCCTGGAGCGGGTACCGTCACCCGCCGGATTCCGGTCTGGAAGACTCGACGACGTGACTTCGGATCGGATTTCGCAGGAACTGTTCACGCGGGCGGGCGCGGTCGTGCCGGGCGGCGTCAACTCGCCCGTGCGCGCCTTCCGCGCCGTCGGCGGGACGCCGCGTTTCATCGCGTCCGCTCGTGGGCCGTACCTCACCGACGCCGACGGCAACGAGTACGTCGACCTCGTCTGCTCGTGGGGGCCGATGATCCTCGGCCACGCGCACCCGGCCGTGGTGGAGGCCGTACAGCGCGCCGCCGCGCTCGGCACGTCGTACGGCGCGCCCACCCGGGGTGAGGTCGAACTGGCCGAGGAGATCGTCGCGCGGACGCCGGTCGAGCAGGTCCGGCTCGTCAGCTCCGGCACCGAGGCCACCATGTCGGCGATCCGGCTGGCGCGCGGCTTCACCGGCCGATCCAAGATCGTGAAGTTCTCCGGCTGCTACCACGGCCACTCCGACGGCCTGCTGGCGTCGGCCGGCTCGGGCGTGGCGACGTTCGGCCTGCCCGACTCGCCGGGCGTCACCGGCGCGGCCACCGCGGACACCATCGTGCTCGGCTACAACGACCTGGCCGCGGTCGAAGAGGCCTTCGCCGCCCACGGCGACGAGATCGCCTGCGTCATCACCGAGGCGTGCCCGGCGAACATGGGCATCGTGCCGCCGCTCGACGACTTCAACCTGCGGCTCAAGGGCCTCTGCGCGCAGTACGGCGCGCTGTTGATCATGGACGAGGTGCTGACCGGCTTCCGCGTGTCGCGGTCGGGCTGGTACGGCGTCGACGGCGTGGCCGGCGACCTGGTGACGTTCGGGAAGGTCATGGGCGGCGGGCTGCCTGCGGCGGCGTTCGGCGGCCGGGCCGACATCATGGCGAAGCTGGCCCCGGCCGGCCCGGTCTACCAGGCCGGCACGCTGTCGGGGAACCCGCTGGCCACGGCGGCGGGCCTCGCCACGCTGCGCGGCGCGACCGACGAGGCGTACGCCCGGGTCGACCGTGCGGCGGAGACGGTGGCGGGTCTGGCGACCGCCGCGCTGGCCAAGGAGGGCGTGCCGCACCGGCTCCAGGTCGCGGGCAACCTGTTCTCGATCTTCTTCGCCGACGGCGAGGTGCGTGACTTCGCCGCCGCTCAGCGCCAGGACACCCGGCGCTACGCGGCGTTCTTCCACGCCGCGCTGGAGCACGGGGTCTACCTGCCCCCGTCGTCGTACGAGGCGTGGTTCCTGTCGTCGGCGCACGACGACGCGGCCCTGGAACGCATCGCCGACGCCATGCCGTACGCGGCGAGAGCCGCCGCGGAGGCCTGAGGCCCCGTCCGGCGGGGCGTGATCCCCGCGCGGATGAACCATCCACGGCGGTAGCCGTATCCCCCTATAGGGACTCGGCGAACGACGGACAGGGGCACGTGCCGTGGTCGCGTCCCGCCGTGTGTCGCCGGGCGGCCATTCCCGGCGCGTGGTTGCTGAGGAGAGGCTGTGCGGCCGGTGTCGGATGAGGCGTCCACGTTCGCGTTCCGGACGTGGTGGCGGGCGGGGGACTCCGCGGAGTGGCGGCCTGCTTCACGGCTGCTGGTGCGGGTGAGCGACGGTGAGGGCGTGGCACCGGCGCAGCTGTCCTGGGGCACCGAGGACGGCGTGCGGTTCTCCGTGGGCCTCTCGCCGGACATGGCGAGCTGTTACGGCCATCGCCATACGACCGGCGGTGACGTGGTGGAGGTGCGGGGCGAACGCGATGACCCGCCGGGGCGGGCGGACGAGGCTCCCGGGTATGAGTTCGACACCGAGGTCGAGGAGGCCGGGGGCCCGCGCCCGGCGGGACGGCTGCGGGTGCTGATCGACGACGGCGGCGAGACGCCCGTCCGGTGGGTGGCCTGGCACGACCGATCGGGCGGTTCCTGCTCGATCGTGCTGCGTTCGGCGAGCCCGTCCGGTAACGCTGACGTGAGCGACCTGGTGAGCGGCGTGTGGGCCAGCGCCGAGCATCGCGGCGCGGGCGAGGTGGCCACGAACCTCGTGGACGCGTCGGCGAGCAAGTGGTTCGCACCGTACCGGCGCGCGTCCCTGGAATTCCGGCTGGCCCTGCCGGTCGTGGTGGATCGGTACGTTCTCAGCTCCGCCAATGACGCGCCTGATCGCGACCCGGCGGCGTGGACGCTGCGCGGCTCAGCGGACGGGCACGTGTGGCGCACCCTCGATGTCCGCTCCGGGCAGTCGTTCGCCGAGCGGCACCAGGCCAGGGTGTACCGGATCGCCGAGCCGGGGCCTTATGACCGCTACCGCCTTGACATCACCGACAACGACGGATCTCCGCACCTGCAACTCGAGGCCGTCCGGTTCCTGGCCGCCGCGGGCGGCGGTTTCGTCGGCCACCGCCAGCGCGCGGGCCACGCCCCGGTCGCCTACCGAGGCACCCGTGTCGGGTCGGCACCGCAGGCACCGCCGCCCGAGCAGGCCCCGGCGCCTTCGGAGGAATGGCGGCCTGGAGGATCGTGGCTGCCGCTGGGCGGTGGGCTGTCGATGGAGTCCCTGACCTCGCCGTCGGGGCGGTTCACGGTGCTGCACTCGGTGTACGGACCGTCGTTCGCGGTACGGGACAACGTCACGCGGGAGCGGGTGTGGATCAGCGGCTCGCCGGGATCGAGCCAGGTCTGCCTGGGGCCCGACGGTGACCTCGTGGCCTGGGACCACCACGGCAACCAGGTGTGGAGCACGGGCACGGGGTGGCTCGGCGTACGGCGGCTGGAGATGCGCGACAGCGGTGAGCTGGCCCTGACCGGCGCGGACGGCGCCGTGGTCTGGAGTACGGGCGTCCCCCGGGTGCCCGCGGGGGTGGGAACCGGTCACCGCCGGACGGCCCGGGGATCGACGATGCGCCGGGGCGAAAGCCTGGACGGTCAGTCGCTGACCAGCGCCGACAGGTCCACCGTGCTGTTCCACAACGGTCGCGTCGCGCGCATCATCTGGCGGGGGCGGACCTCGCACTGGGACCGCTTCTACAAGCAGGAGAACGTCCTGGTGCTCGACGACGACGGGTTCCTGCGCTCGCGGGCCCTGGACGGCACGGTGGTGGAACAGATCGCCGGGCCGGGCACCGAACTCGTCCTCGTGCGCGGCGCGGCGGAGCTCCGTGACGACGCGGGGGCCGTCGTATGGGCGTCCGCCGGTCGCTCGATGGTGCCGGCCCCGGTGCGTGAGCCGGCGATACCGCAGAACGAGGACCTGGCCGCCTGGTTCGGCGCCCTGGCCGGGAATGGCCGCGGCTACTGCGTCGCGGTGGTGAGACAGAGCACCCCGCAGGAGGTACTCGAGCGAACCGGGGTCCCGCGAGACTCGGTGGTGCGGGCCACGTGGCGCCGGCTCCAACAGGACCGGGACGCCGCACATCCGGACGCGGGGAACGTGGTGGCGGCGATCGCCGTGGGGCCGGACGTTCTTCTCGTCAGTGACGACCCCGACCTGCCGGTGGGGGAGCTGGCGCCCTCGGCTTCGGTGGTGGCCCTGCACCAGCCGCCCGGCGGGGGCGGCTACGGGGGGACGTTCACCGTCCATCGGGACGGCGCGCTCGTGTCCGAACTGCGGGACGACCCGCGCCGTCTCAAGGGGACGAAGGTGGCGGAGGTCGCCGCCGCGCTGGACGAGATCACCCACCCGTTGCACCGCCACGAGCTGGTGTTCCGCACGTCCGGGGTGGTCCCCAGCGCCGCCGGGCTCGGGGGCGACCTGCTCGGCGGCGTCCTGCCACCGTCGCGGTCACCGTCCGCGGCGCCCCCGGCCGAGTCGCCGCTGACGGCCGAGGGGTACGACGGCATGGACCCGTTCGTGGTCCGTACGGACTTCACCGACGAGGACGCCTGGGGCAGGGTGACCGAGGGACTGCGGACGCCGTCGGTGGACGATGCGCCGGTGGAGCCCTTCCTGATCTCCGACCCCAGGTACGCCGACACCCCGGCCGAGCGGGTGCTCCAGGCCGTCCGCGCGGCCCGGTCCGGCCCGGACCTGCCGGAGGTGGTCTTCGTCGCCGACGGCACCACGATGCGCGAGGCGGATCATCCGCTGCTGGCCGTGTCGACCGAGTGGGACGGCGAGCCCTTCGAGGAGGACGAGGAGGACTTCGTCACGCAGTTCCGCGTGCGACCCGACGCGGCCGTGGAGATCAGTACGAACCTCGGCCTCGGCAACATGGACTTCGAGGACTTCGCCGGTGACGGGGTGTACGAGCGCATGGTGTGGTGACGACCCGCGCCGGGGCCGGTGGCTCAGGGGGCGAGGGCCTCCAGGATCTCCTTGGCCCGCGCGGTGGCCGACTCCGGGGTCACCTCCGGGTCGCCGACGAGGGGATCCCAGTTGAGGTCGTAGAACAGCTCGGTGACGCCCTGCTCGCCGAGCCATTCGACGTCCTCGCGGATCTGCTCGTACGTGCCGGTCAGGCGGACGCGTCCGCCGGCCTCGTCCCGCTGTTCGTCGCCGGCCCGTACGACGCCGCGGACCACGACGCGCACGGCGTCCGGGTCCCGGCCGGCCTCCGCGGCCGCGTTCCGTACGACGGCGATCTGCGCGTGGATCTTGGTCAGGTCGGTGGCGCTGCGGCTGATCCAGCCCGCGCCCAGGCGCCCGGCGCGCTTCAGGGCGCCTTCGGCGGTGCCGCCCAGGAGCACCGGCGGGCCGGGCCTTTGCACCGGCTTGGGGGCCATCCGGCTCGGTGAGATCGTGTAGAACTCGCCCTCGTAGGAGCTGACCTCGTCCGTCCAGAGCGTGTGCAGCGCGGCGACGTACTCCTCGGCGCGGGCGCCACGGCGTTCGATCGACGCGCCGCTGGCGGTGAACTCCTCGCGCTGCCAGCCGGTACCCAGACCCAGGTCGAGCCGTCCGCCCGACAGGACGTCCAGGGTGGCCGCCTGCTTGGCGAGGTAGGCCGGCGACACGAACGGCAGGTTGAGCACGGCGACGCCGAGCCGGATCCGGGAGGACCGGGCGGCGGCGAAGGTCAGCGCGCCGAGCGGGTCCAGGACGCTGCGGTAGACCGGCGCCATCGCGTCCTTGTCCGCCGGCGTCAGCAGGCGGTGGAACGACCACAGCGCGTGGTAACCGAGCTCCTCGGCCCGGCCGGCGAAGTATCCGAGGTTGTCCGGGCCGGCCCATGCGCCCGCGACCGGGGCACCGAATCCGATCTTCATGGAGCCCATCCTGCGTCCAACGCGGCCAGGGCGTCCATCGCCGCGGCGAGCGAGTCCGCGGCCGGGGCCCGCAGCGGCGCTCGTACGCCCGGGTGGGCGATCAGGCCCCGCTCGGCCAGCACCGCCTTGATGACGGTCGGCGACGGCTCGGCGAACAGGGCGCGGACCAGCGGCAGCAGCGAACAATGCAGCGTCCGCGCACGCTCGGCGTCCCCGGCACGTACGGCCGAGACCACCGCGGCGAGTGCGGCCGGGGCGACGTTGCCGGACGCCGAGATCCCACCGGCCGCGCCCAGCGCGAGCATCGGGTACAGGAAGGCGTCGTCGCCGCACAGCACGTCGCGGCCGCCGGCGAGCAGGGTCAGCGTGTCGGCGTCGACGGATCCGGGACAGTGCTTGACGCCCGCGACGTGCTCGGCGGCCAGCAGCGCGAGCAGGGTCTCGGCGCGCAGCGTCTTCCCGGTGCGGTACGGGACGTTGTAGACGATGAGGGGGACGCCGGCCGCGGCGCCGACCGCCGCGAAGTGCTCGATCACGCCCTCGTCGGTGGGACGCAGGTAGTAGGGCACGACCGCGAGGAGCAGGTCGGCCGCCTCGGCGCGTTCCCTCGCCTGACGTACGGACTCGTCCGTGCCGGCCGTTCCCGTGCCGACGGTCAGCGGCGTGCCGTACGCGTCGCCGACCCGGCGGCAGACCTCGATGACGGTACGGCTCTCGGCGCCGGTCAGCATCGGCGCCTCGCCGGTCGTGCCCAGCGCGACCAGGCCGGCCGCGCCCTGGCCGAGGACGTGGTGCGCGAGACGTTCCAGCGAAGGCACGTCGACCGTCCCGCTCTTGGTGAACGGGGTGACGAGCGGGACGTGAACGCCGTTCATCGGACGCCCGCCGGCTGCGGGACGCCGTCCGGGGCGGCGGCGCGGCGGCGCCGGACGCTGCCGAGCGCGACGCCGCCGACGATGAGCAGGGCCGCGACCGCGTCCGCGACGGTGATCCGCTCGCCCAGGAACAGCGCCGCCGAGGACATCCCGAACGGCGGCACGAGCAGGGAGTACATCGCGACCTGCCCGGCGTCGTACCGGCGCATCAGCCAGCCCCAGAACCCGAAGCCGACCAGCGTCGAGATGTAGGCGACGTAGCCGAGCGCGCCCAGGCCGCCGAGGGAGATGTGGGCGAGCGCGTGCGCGTCCGCGTGGGGCCCCTCGAAGATCAGGGACAGGCCGAGCAGGGGGAGGGGCGGCACGAGGCTGACCCAGATCATGAACGCGAACGCGTCCTGCGGCCCGGCCGTGCGCAGGCCGATGTTGGCGAGCCCCCACATGCCGGCCGCCGCGAGGCACAGCGCGAACGCGAACAGCGTGCCGCCCTGGCCGAGCGACAGGCCGATCAGACCGATGCCGGCGAAGGCGACGACCATGCCGGCGGCCTGCGCCCGGCGCGGGCGCTCGCGCAGCATCACGGCCGCGAACAGCGCGGTGAACAGGGCCTGCGTCTGTAGCACCAGCGAGGACAGTCCGGCCGGCATGCCCATGTGCATGCTGATGAACAGCAGCCCGAACTGCCCGACGCCCAGCGGCAGCCCGATGAGCAGGAACCAGCGCCACGGGATCGCGGGACGGCGGACGAACAGGAGGGCGGGGAAGGCGGCGGCGACGAACCGCAGGCCGGCGAAGAGCAGCGGCGGCAGCGATGCGAGCCCGACGTCGATGACGACGAAGTTGACGCCCCAGATCGCGGCGATCATCACCGCGACCGCCACGTGGCGAGGTCTCATACGCCTGATGCTCCGCTCGCCAAAAGTTTAGGACAAGCGACTATTTATTAAGACATATGTGTAGTATCGCTTTATGCTCGATCTCGACCGTCTGCGCGCCCTCAGCGCGGTTGCCACGTACGGGTCGGTGAGCGCCGCCGCCGACGTCCTGCACGTCACCACCTCCGCCGTCTCCCAGCAGGTCGCCAAGCTCGAACGGGAGACAGGGCACAAGCTGCTCGAACGTTACGGGCGCGGCGTGCGCCTGACTGACGCCGCCGAACTGCTGGCGTCGCACGCGGAGCGCATCCTCGCGATGGTCGAGGCGGCCGAGTCCGACCTGGAGGCCCAGCGCGGCCAGGTCGTCGGAGAGCTGGCCGTGGCGGCGTTCCCCACCGCGGCGCGTGGCCTGCTGCCGCCGGCGCTGCGCGCCATGGGCCGCGAGCATCCACGCCTGCGCGTGTGCCTGCGCGAGCACGAACCCCAGGCGGCCGTGCCGCTGGCCGTCCGCGGGGAGGTCGACCTCGCGGTCGTGCAGGACTGGTTCAACGTGCCGCTCGCCATTCCGGAGGGGTTGCTCAAGGAGGCCGTGGTCGACGACGTCGCGGACGTGGCGCTGCCCGCGGGCCACCCGTTCGCCGATCGTCCGGTGATCGACCTCGGCGAGCTGCACGAGGACTCCTGGATCGCCCAGTCGCCGGGCGCGATCTGCCGTGACTGGCTGGTCCACACGCTCCGCTCGGTCGACCTCGAACCCCGCATCGACCACACCGCGGATGAGTACGCCACCCAGCTCGCGCTGGTCGACGCCGGCCTCGGCGTCGCCGTCATCCCTCGTCTGGGCCGCTGCGACATCCCGGACGGCGTCCGGGTCATCCCGGTCCGGCCGGCGCTGACCCGGCACGTGTACGCGATCTGGCGCGCCGAGGCCGCCCGCCGCCCGGCCATCCGCGCCGCGCTCTCCGCCCTCCAGGCGTGCGCTCCCGCCCTCATCGACCCCGCCGTCGAACTCGACCGCCCGCTGGTCGGAACCGCCTGACGAGCGCGGTGAGCTCGGTTCGGGGCGGTGGTCCCGGGGAGCGGGGTGAGGAAGACTTCACCAAGGCGCGCCACCCGCCTGGTCCGTGCGCCCGCGCCGCCCGGTAGTCTTGGGCGCGCCATGAAGACCATCGTCCATCTGCTGCGCCACGGCGAGGTGTACAACCCCGAAGGGGTGCTGTACGGACGCCTGCCGGGCTATCACCTCAGCGACGACGGGCGGCTCATGGCCGACGCGGCCGCCAAGTGGCTCGACGGGCGTGACATCACCGTGTTGTGCTCCTCGCCCATGGAACGCGCGCAGGAGACGGCGGAGCCGATCGCCGAGACGCTCCACCTTCCGGTCGGCACCGACGAACGGCTGATCGAGGCCGGCAACCACTTCGAGGGCCACACGTTCGGGGTCGGTGACGGGTCGCTGAGCCGTCCCCAGCACTGGCCGTACCTCTGGAATCCCTTTCGCCCCTCCTGGGGCGAGCCCTACGAGCAGATCGCCCGGCGCATGCTGGCCGCCATGGCCGACGTGCGCGACGCGGCCGAAGGCCATGAGGCGGTCTGCGTCAGTCACCAACTGCCCATCTGGGTGACCCGCCGCAAGGTCGAGGGCCGCCCGCTGTGGCACCACCCGGCCCGGCGCCAGTGCGGTCTGGCCAGCGTCACGAGCGTCACCTACGACGACGGTCGCATCGTCAAGGTCGACTACGCAGAGCCGGCGGGGGCGCTGTCGCGGCGCCCCAATGTGCCCGGCGCCTGACCCCTCGGGCACAATAAGTACTACGCCCTGTAGTAGTAGGAGTCTCACCGTGATCCGACGTGTGCTGACCGTGCCTGCCGTGGTCCTTCTCGGCGGCGTTCTCGCGGGCTGCGCCGGCGCCTCGGCCGTGCAGAACGGCCCGGGTGCGGGTGACTCGCGCTATGTCGCCGGCGACAACGTCAGCGAGATCGTCAAGAACCGCAAGCCCGCGCCCGCGGTTCAGGGCACCACGCTCGACGGCAGGCCGTTCAAGCTGTCGGACTACACCGGCAAGATCGTCGTCGTGAACTTCTGGGCGTCGTGGTGCGCGCCCTGCCGCTCCGAGGCGCCCACGATGCAGAAGGTCTACGACGAGACCAAGGCCTCCGGCGTGCAGTTCGTCGGCGTGGACATCAAGGACGGCAAGGACAACGCCCAGGCGTTCCTGCGCACCTACAAGATCACTTACCCCAGCCTGTACGACCAGGCGGGGCAGATCGCGCTGGCGTTCCGCGACATCCCGCCCAACGCCGTGCCCTCCACCCTCATCATCGACCGCAAGGGCCAGATCGCGGCCCGCGCCATCGGCAGCGTCGCCTACACCTCGCTGAGGGACATCGTCACCCGCCTGGCGGCGGAGAAGTGATCGCCCCGTGAGCACGGTCGTCAGCGGTTCCCTCGTGCTCGCCGTCCCGGTCGCGGCGGCGGCCGGGCTCGTGTCGTTCCTGTCCCCGTGCGTGCTGCCGCTGGTGCCCGGTTACCTGTCCTACGTCACCGGCATGACCGGCGCCGACCTCGCCGTGCAACGGCGCGGGCGGCTGCTGCTGGGGGTGGCCCTGTTCGTGCTGGGGTTCACGGTGGTGTTCGTCAGCGCCGGGCTGGCCTTCGGCGGCTTCGGCGCGCTGCTCCAGCGGCACGCGACCGTGCTCACCCGGGTCCTCGGCGCGGTCACGGTCGTGCTCGGCCTGGCGTTCATGGGGTTCATCCCGGGGCTGCAGCGCACGGTGAAGTCGAGCCGCCTCCCGGCCGCCGGGGTGGCGGGCGCGCCGCTGCTGGGCATGCTGTTCGGCCTCGGCTGGACGCCCTGCATCGGGCCGACCCTGGCGGCGGTCCAGGCCATGGCCTACAACGAGGCGAGCGCCACGCGCGGAGCGCTGCTGTCCTTCGCGTACTGTCTGGGGCTGGGCGTGCCGTTCCTGCTCACCGCGCTGGCCTATCGGCGGGCGCTGGGCGCGTTCGGCTTCGTCAAGCGGCACTACCAGGCCGTGATGCGCGTCGGCGGGGGGATGCTCGTCGCGATCGGGCTGCTCCTGGTCACCGGCGCCTGGGCCGACCTGACGATCAAGATGCAAGGCTGGGTATCCGGCTTCAAGACGGTGATCTGATTGACGACGAGCACGGACGCCCCCGAGGCGCAGACCTCGCCCCAGGCCCCGCGCGAACGGCCCGTGGGCATCGGCCTGCTCGGCTGGCTGCGCTGGGGATGGCGGCAGCTGACCTCGATGCGCACGGCCCTCGTGCTGCTGTTCCTGGTCGCGCTCGGCACGGTGCCCGGGTCGTTCCTGCCCCAGCGCGGGCTGGCGCCGGAGAAGGTCAGCCAGTTCTTCGAGGACCACAAGACCCTCGCGCCGGTGATGGACAAGCTGTCGCTCTTCGACGTCTTCTCGGCGCCGTGGTTCGCGGCGATCTACATCCTGCTGTTCATCTCGCTCGCCGGCTGCGTGCTGCCGCGGTCCTGGCAGCACTACCAGCACATCCGGTCCCGGCCGCCGAAGGCGCCGCGCAACCTCGCCCGGCTGCCGCAGACCGCCACGTACGAGACCGAGGCGGCGCCGGACGAGGTGCTGGCCGAGGCCGCGACGGTGCTGAAGGACCGGCGGTTCCGCGTCGACTCCCACGACGACCACGTCGCGGCCGAGAAGGGCTACCTGAGAGAGACCGGCAACCTGGTCTTCCACCTGGCGCTGCTGGTGCTGCTGTTCGCGGTGGGATTCGGGTCGGCGTTCGGCTACAAGGGCAACGTCATCGTGACCGAGGGCGAGGGCTTCTCCAACGCGCTGACCTCCTATGACGCCTTCAAGAACGGGCGGGCCTTCTCCTCCTCCCACCTGCCGCCGTTCACCGTCTGGCTCGACTCGTTCAAGGCCGCGTACCTGCCCGACGGCCCCAACCGCGGGCAGCCGATCGAGTTCTCGGCCAAGGTCCGCTACCAGAAGGACCTCAAGTCGTCGGTGCGGCCGTACGACCTGCAGGTCAACCACCCGCTCGACGTCGACGGCGCCCGCGTCTACCTGCTCGGCCACGGCTACGCGCCGGAGTTCACGGTCCGCGACGGCAAGGGGCAGGTCGCCTACCAGGGCGCGGTGCCGTTCCTGCCGATGAACGAGGCGACGTACGCCTCCGAGGGCGTCGTCAAGGTGCCCGACGCCCAGCCGGACCAGCTCGGCTTCATCGGGCTGTTCTGGCCCACCGCCGTCCCCGACGCGCAGGGCAAGGTCACCTCGGCCTTCCCGGCGGCCTGGAACCCCCAGGTGGCGCTCTTCGCCTTCAAGGGCGACCTGGGCCTGTCCAACGGCGCTCCGCAGTCGGTGTACCGGCTCGACACCGCCAAACTGAAGCCGCTGCTGATGGGCGACCAGGTCAAACCGCTGGCGGTCGGCAAGACCGAGACCCTGCCCGGCGGCGCCGGTTCGATCACCTTCAACGGCTACCGGCAGTACATCACCATCCAGGTCAACCACGACCCCGGGCGCGTGCCCGCGCTCGTCGCCGCGATCACCGCGATCTTCGCCATCATCACCTCCTTCCTCGTACGGCGCCGCAGGGTGTGGGTCCGTGCACGGGCCGGAGAGGGCGGGCGTACGGTGGTCGAGGTCGGTGGCCTGACTCTTGGCGGCGTCACGCCGGAGTTCGACGCGATCGCCGAGCGGCTCCGCGAGGCCGCTCCCCCAACCCCTGACGAGGAGTGACGACGACCATGGTCGACACCCATCTGGCGAGCCTGAGCAATCAGCTGATGCTCGGCGCCGTGCTGGTCTACGTCGTGACCATGGTCGCGTACGCCGCCGAGCTCGCGTTCGTGCACCGCCGGGCCGACGCCGAGGTGCCCGCCGACCGCCCACGGGTGCTGGTCGGGGCGGGCGGACCGGAGACCGACGAGGCCGAGGCCGACGCCGAGGAGGCCGCGGACGAGCCCGAGAGCGGGCGGCGCCAGATCGACTGGGGCCGGTTCGCCATCCTCATGAACGTCGTCGCCTGGGGCCTGCACGGCGCGGAGATCGTCACGCGGGGGATGGCGGCCGACCGGGTGCCCTGGGGCAACATGTACGAGTTCGTGTCCGCGATCTCGTTCGCCGCGGTCACCGTCTACCTCGTGATGCTCTGGCGCTACAAGATCAACTGGCTGGGCCCGTTCCTCATGGTCGCCGTCGTGCTCGCGCTCGGCATCGCCGTGCTCTGGCTCTACAACGACCCGGGCCCGCTCCGGCCGGCCCTGCACTCGTACTGGATCGCCATCCACGTGACCGCCGCGGTGACCGCCACGGGGACGTTCACGGTGGCCGGCGTCGCGACCGTGCTGTATCTGGTCAAGTCCTTCGTCGCGGTACGCCCGGGCGGGATCCTCTCAAGGGTTCCGGCCATGCCGGCGCTCGACACGGTGGCGCACCGGGCGATCATGTTCGCGTTCCCGATCTGGACCTTCGCGATCATCGCCGGGGCGATCTGGGCCGACTCCGCGTGGGGCACCTACTGGGGCTGGGACCCCAAGGAGACCTGGTCGTTCATCACCTGGGTGGGATACGCCGGGTACCTGCACGCCCGCGCGACCGCCGGCTGGCGAGGCCGTAAGGCGGCGTTCGTCTCGCTGATCGCCTTCGCCTGCCTGCTGTTCAACTTCTTTGGAATCAACTACCTGGTAACGGGGTTGCACTCGTACGCCGGGTGATTTTCTAACCCCAAGTGGCAAACATTTTACGCACGTGGTGCGTCTCATCCGTCGTGGGCAAAAGCTGGGAGGACTCGGGTGAGTAACAGGCGGTCGGCTGCCGCGTTGATCATGGCGGCGATGCTGGCGGGTGCGTGCGCGTGCCAGAGCAGCGAGGCGGGCACGAACGGCAAGGACGGCACCAAGGGTCCCGACGCGCAAGTGCGGATTCTGCCGGCGAACGGCGACGGGAAGGCCAGGCCCGACCAGGGCATCACGGTCACCTCGTCGGGCGGGAAGCTCGATCAGGTCGACGCGACGCAGGCCGGCCAGGCGGTCGCCGGCTCCTTCAACGCCGACCACACGCAGTGGAAGTCCACCTGGACGCTGAAGCCGGGCGCCGCCTATTCGGTCAACGCCACGGCGAAGGACACCAAGGGCAAGTCCGTCAGCGCCGCGAGCCGGTTCACCCTGCAGAAGGCCACGCAGACCTTCGGCATCAGCGACGTGACGCCGATGCCGAAGGAGACGGTCGGCGTGGGCATGCCGATCATCGTGACGTTCAGCCGGGCGATCGCCAACCGCGCGTTCGTGGAGAAGGCCCTGGAGGTCAAGTCCGACAAGGGCGACGTGGGCGCGTGGCGCTGGACGTCGGACACGCAGGTGGTGTATCGCACCCAGAAGTACTGGCAGCCGCACCAGAACGTCACGTTCACCGCCCACCTGGCGGGCGTGCGCGGGCTGAAGGGCGTCTACGGCACGACGGACGTCACCAAGTCCTTCAAGATCGGCGCCTCCAACATCACCGTCGCCAACTCCAAGACCCATTACATGAAGGTCGACCACGACGGCACGGTGAAGAAGTTCCCGATCAGCATGGGCATGGGGACGACCCAGGAGTACACCACCACCAGCGGCATCCATCTCACCAAGGAGAAGGCGCCGATGGTGCACATGGTGTCGCCGGGCCGTAAGAAGGGCGACCCGGGCTACTACTCCGAGGACATCCCGCTGGCCGTCCGCATCAGCGACCGCGGCGAGTACGTCCACCAGAGCCCGGGTGAGTACTACGCGCTGGGCCACAGCAACGTCAGCCACGGCTGCGTCCGCACCTCGCCGACCGGCGCCCGCTGGTTCTACAACATCGCCCAGCGCGGCGACGTGGTGGACGTGACCGGCACGAACCGCCACCTCGTCAACGAGCAGGGCAACGGCTGGACGTACTGGACCCTGTCGTGGAACACCTGGCTGAAGGGCAGCGCTCTGCCGCACTGATCCTCCGCCTCCCAGCGAACCGCCCCGGCGACGATGTCGCCGGGGCGGTTTTCTTTGTGGGGATCAGTCCTGGTCGTCGCCGCGGAGCCGGCGGTCGAGCTGGCGGAGGAACTCCGGATCGTCGTCGGGTCCGAGCGGGGCGGGCGCCGCCGGCTCGCCTCGGGAACCCTCACCCGAGAGGAGGAAGTCCGGTGGCCAGGCGGTCACGTCGGCGGTGACGAAACCCCGGCGTCGCCCGAACAGGAGCCAGGCGACCGCACCGAGTTCGAAGCCGAGCAGCACGATGAGAAACCAGGCGAATTTCGGCAGATGGCGAGTTTGGCCCTCATTGGTCGACAGCACCTCGAAGAGGCAGAAGAGCCAGATGCCGAGTGCGACCAGGATGAGCACGGCGGCAAGGACGAGCATCTTCGCAGACTAGCTCGGGCACGCAAGCGCCGAACCCCCGGTGGCCGCTCCGGGCCTTCCGCACGGGCCCGCGGTCCCGGCCGAAACCGGGGTGTGGGCGCCCTGGCCTGCCCGCCTCTCCGCCCGCCCGTCACGGGCGCCCATACGCGGAGATGACGCGGTCATGGGGCGAGGCTTACGCTACAGGCCTGGACGGTCCCGGCGGGCGGCCGCGGGGCGCTGATGGGCTGAGAGGGCGTTCGATGCGCTATCGGGGGAACCGCCGTCAGGCCGAGGCGACGGCCACGGACAGCCGCGGGCGGCATCGCCGGCCCAAGGACGCCGGCGGGCCCGACCGTACGTCCGAGGCCGCCGTCGGGCGACCCCGGC
>NZ_JBHLZP010000087.1:0-22354 GCF_042429965.1 Actinoallomurus acaciae | reverse complement strand
GCCGCGAACTCCGCCCAGCCGCCCGCCATGGGATGGCCGACGACGCGCACGACACCGGCCGGCCCGCTCCCGTCGGCGGCCGGCCGCACCACGAGCCCCGCGATGTCCTTGCCGGGCCGCTCGCCGGGCACGGGCGCCTCCAGCTTGAACGTCTCGCCCCGGTTGACCGAGAACGCCTCGACCTTCACGAGCGCCTCGTTCGGGCGCGGCGTCGGCTCGGGGACGTCGTCGACGACGACCGGCTCGCCGGGATCTCCGGTCGGTAGGAGCGCTTTCATGGTTCGTGCCTCCCTGGCGGTGTCTGAGGACACCTCACCGGGTGGGGCGGTGCCGGGGCCAACAACGGAGCCACCCGGCCGACAACGCCGAGTTGTCGCATAAGGTCGGCGGCGTGGACCTCGACCTCTCCCTGGTCCGTGCGTTCGTCGCGACCGCCGAGACGCTGCACTTCGGGCTCGCCGCCAAGCGGCTGAACACCAGCCAGCAGGCGCTGTCGAAGCGCATCGCGCGGCTGGAGTCGCTGCTCGCCGTCCGGCTGTTCGAACGCGAGGGCGGCACGCGGTTGACCGAGGCCGGGGAGCGGTTCGAACCGGCCGCGCGCGAGGCCCTCGCGGCGGGTGAGCGTGCGGTCGCGGCGGCGCGGGGCCGCGGGCGGACCGTACGGATCGACGTGTGGGGCCATCTCTACGCGCCGATGCGCACCGTCGCGCAGGCCGTGGAGGCCTTCGGCGCGATCCGGCTGGAGCCGGGCCCGGCACGTGACTGGCCGTCGGTCGCGGACGCGCTCCTGCGCGGTGACACCGACCTGGGGTTCGGCCGGGTGCACCCGCTACCCGACGGCCGCGACGCGGGCCTCGCCCAGCGGCTCGTGCGCCTGGAACCCGTCGACGCGGTGGTCAGCGCGTCGCACCCGCTGGCCGACGCGGACGAACTGCGCCCGGCCGACCTGCGCGACAGTACGCTGTGGTGCCCGGCCGAGCTGACCCGCCTCGACTTCCTGCGGCGCTTCGCCGACGCGTTCGGGATCACGCGGCGCCAGGACGGCCCCAACCTGGGCCTTGACCATCTCGTTCAGCACATCCGCGGCGACGCGACGTGCGTCACGCTCTTCCCCGCCGACGCGCCGCTGCCCGATCACGCGGGTCTGCGCTCCATCCCGATCACCGCGCCGACCCCGCTGTACGCGTGGTCGCTCGCCTGGCGCGAGTCCCACCGCCATCCGCTGCTCGACACCCTGCTGCGCGGCTTCACCGAGGCGGGCCGTGCCCGGCGCTGGCTGGACTACGCACCGGAGCGTGACTGGCTCCCGGAGCCGGACCGCACGAAACTCGCGGGCCCGGCCCAGCGCTGACCGGTGAGCCCGCGGGGGTCCTACAGGTAGAAGCCGGTCTCGGTGGACGGCGGCGGGGTGCTCGCCGCACGCCCGTCGCGGAGGGCGTACAGCTCGGCGAGCGTCGCGCCGTGGCGCAGATCGTGAGCGGCGGCGTCGGCGCCGAGCCAGGTCGTGGCCTCCCCCGGTGACATCGGGCCCACCTCCACCTGTGCCAGGCAGCGGCCCGGCCGTACGACGGCGGGGTGCAGGGCGGCGAGCGGCTCGTTCGTGGTGATCGCGACGAGCACGTCGCGGCCCTGGCCGAGCAGGCCGTCGGTCAGGTTGAGCAGCCGGGACAGCCCCTGTCCGGTGGCGGCCTTGGCGTCGCCGCTGATCAGCTCGTCGCAGTCCTCGACGACGAGGAGCCGCCAGCGCCGGTCGTCGTCGTCCTCGCCGACCGCGACCTCCATGAGGTACGCCGGGTTGCTGAAGAGCTGCTCGGGGTCGAGCACGCAGTCGAACTGGCACCACTTGGCCCACTCGCGGGCCATGGCGCGCAACGCGGTGGTCTTGCCCGTGCCCGGCGGTCCGTGCAGGAGCACCAGGCGTCCGCCGATGTCGTCGGGCGTCACCTCGGTGAGCCGGTCGACGGCGGCCGCCGCCGGGGCGGTGTAGTTGTCGCGGATCTCCGGCCAGGTCGCCGCGGTGATGGAGCGCTGGCTGCGTGACGCGCCGTGCGGCCCCAGGTGCCAAAAGCCCATCTCGACCCGGTCCTCTTCCGGAGGCGGCGGCTCGACGGCGTCGCGGATCGCCTCCTCCAGCACCGAGGCGCACAGCTCGTCGGTGATCGCGGTCACCTCGACCATGCCCGACCCGCCGCGCCAGCGTACGGACCGCAGCGTCCAGCCGTCGCCGTGGGCGAGCACCGCCTCGCGGTTCTCCTCCCGCGAGGTGCGCAGCACGCGCGCCCCGGCGGGCCGCAGCGGCGCGTCGGGCCGGATGCGCTCCATCCGCTTGGACCGCGCGAACGGCTGCCGCCCGGCCGCGAACGCCTCCATGGCCAGCACGTCGATCACGTCACCGACGGTGTCGGTCGTGTCGAGCTGGAACACCACGGGAGGTTCCGGTTCGGCTCCGCTGATCGACAGTAGATCGGACATGACGTCCATGATCAGGTCATCCACGCGTCCGCGTCCACTCAATACCCGCCAGGAAGTCACGGAGCAGCGCACACGCCCGTTCGGGATCCTCGCGGAAGATCCCGTGACCGGCGTCCGGTACGACGTGCAGGCGCGCGGCCGGCAGTGCCCCGGCGAGGCGCCGGGCGGCGGACGCCGTCGCCACCGGGTCGTGCTCGCCGGCCAGGATCATCGTGGGGCAGCCGACCCGGCCGAGCCGTGGCCAGGGGTCGAAGGAGCCGAAGAGAACCTGACGGAAGTGTTCGAGCACGTCGGGGTTCCAGGTGATGCGCCGCATGCGGTCGGGGCCGTCGGGATCGCCGCCGGGGCGCTGGGAGTAGAGGGGAAGGCAGACGCGCGGGTACGCCTCCCGGATCTCGTCGGTCGGCTCGCCGTCCCAGTAGCGGCGGGCGATCTCGCGGGCCTCGGCGCCGCCGAGCCGCTCCATGATGGCGAGCCGTTCGTCCAGTTCGCCGGGCATCACGCTGTCGAGCACCACGCCGCCCAGCCGGCCGGAATGCCGGATGGCGGCCGTCAGCGCCACCCAGCCGCCGGCCGAGGTGCCGAGCAGGACGGGTTCGGCGATGTCCAGCGCGTCGCAGAAGGCGATGACGTCGTCGGCCCAGCGGTCCCAGGTCCAGAACTCCGGGCCGCTGCGGTCCGAGCGCCCGCTCCCCCGCTGGTCGAGGTAGACCACCTGGGCGTACGCGGTGACGCCGTCGAGCACGGGCTTGAACGTCGTGTGGTCCGCGCCCGGCCCGCCGTGCAGGGCGATGACCGTCGGACGCTCGGCCATCGCGGGGCCGTCGGGGACGGAGCCGCAGCCGTCGACGTCGAAGTAGAGGGAGATGTCGCCGATCGCCACACGCATAGGGCCACAATGACCGCGGGTGCGCGCTATTTCCAGTACTCGTCCTTGAGCAGGCGCTTGTAGAGCTTGCCGGTCGGATGGCGGGGCAGTTCGGCGCGGAAGTCGACCGTACGCGGGCACTTGTAGTGCGCCAGGTTCGCCCGGCAGTGCTCGATGAGCTCCCGCTCCAGCTCCGGGCCCGCCTCCGCGGCGTCCATCGGCCGCACGACCGCCTTGACCGCCTCGCCCATCTCCGGGTCCGGCACGCCGATCACCGCCACGTCGGCGACCTTCGGGTGGATGGCGAGGAGGTTCTCCGCCTCCTGCGGGTAGACGTTCACCCCACCGCTGATGATCATGTACGACAGCCGGTCGGTGAGGTAGAGGAAGCCCTCCTCGTCCACGTACCCGACGTCGCCCAGCGTCGTCCAGCCACGGCCGAGCGGGTCGCGGGAGGACGCGGTCTTCGCCGGATCGTCGTGGTACTCGAAGTTCGGGCCGCCCGCGAAGTACAGCGTCCCGGTCCGTCCCGTCGGAAGCTCCTTGCCCTCCTCGTCGCAGACGTGGATCTCACCGAGCAGGGGCCGGCCGACCGTGCCGGGGTGCTCCAGCCACGCCTTGGAGTCGGCGTAGACGAAGCAGTTGCCCTCGGTGCCGGCGTAGTACTCGTGCAGCACCGGCCCCCACCAGTCGATCATCCGCTGCTTGACCTCGACCGGGCAGGGCGCGGCGGCGTGCACGGCGTACCGCAGGCTCGACAGGTCATGGGCCGACCGGACGGTTTCCGGCAGCTTGAGCATCCGGATGAACATCGTCGGCACCCACTGGCTGTGCGTCACGCGGTACCGCTCGATCAGCCGCAGCGCCTCCTCGGGGTCGAACCGCTCCATCACCACCACGGTCGAGCCGAAGCGGTGGAAGGTGAGGCAGTAGCGCAGCGGCGCGGCGTGGTACAGCGGCGCCGGTGACAGGTACACCGAGTGCTCGTCCGGCGGGAAGAGGAAGGACACCAGCTGGGTGAGCCTGTTCGGCGTGCCCACCGGCGCGAGCGACAGCGTGGGCTTGACGCCCTTGGGGCGTCCGGTGGTGCCCGAGGAGTAGAGCATGTCCACGCCCTCGCACTCGTCCTCGATCGGCCCGGCGGGCTGCCCGGCGATCCGCTCCTCGTACGAGGCGAAGCCCGGCGCCACGCCGTCGAGCATGAGCCGCAGCTCGACCTTTGGCGTGCGGTCGCCGACCGCGGTCGCCACCTCCGCCAGCCGCGCCGAGGTGAGGAAGACCCGCGCCCCGCAGTTGTCGATGATGTAGGCGAGCTCGTCCGCCTGCAGGCGCGAGCTGATCGCGGTGTAGTACAGCCCGGAGCGCTGCGCCGCCCACGCGATCGCCAGGAACGACGGGTGGTTCTCCAGCATGAAGGCCACGTGGTCGCCGGGCCGCAGCCCCTCGGCGCGCAACAGGTGGGCGAGCCGGTTGGACTCCTCGTCCAGCTCGCGGAAGGTGATCACCTTGCCCGAGCCCGCCATGATCACTGCTGGTCTGTCCGGCGTCAGGGCCGCGATCTGTCCCAGGTGCACAAAACCGAACGCTACTCGGTCCGGTCGCGGCGCGGAAGGAGACCGCTCACGACGGGCGCGGGTGCCCGGCGGTCAGGCGACGAGCCATCGCCCGTCGCGCATGAGGTCGCGGCCGGCGATCTCGTTGGCCTCCCGCCACGCCTGGATCCGCACCGGCCGGACGCGGAAGTAGGCGTAGCCGCTGAGCTTACGCGGGTCGAAGCCGGTCTTGGCCGCGAACGCGTCGCCGGTGTCCTCGGCGAGGTCCTCCACCACCTCCACGGTGCCGTCGATCATGACGACGTCCCGGGTCGGGCCGACGCCGAGGCGGACCCTCCCGGTGGCGCCCAGGTTGCGGGCGGTCGGCGACGACGAGGGCGTGGCCAGAAGCAGCGTGTCGCCGTCCCACAGGAAGGACAGCGGCACGAGGTACGGCCCGTCCGCACCGGCCGTGGCCACCCACACGTCCTCGTCGTGTTCGAGCCGGTGCAGCGTGTCGCGCCTGCGCTGTTCGGCATTACGGGCGGGCTCGGGCATCGAGGATCCTCTCGCTCGGGACACGTGGTCCGGCCCCCGCGGTCGGACCGGACCGCCTCCAGGATGTCAGGCCACCTGACGCAGGCCGAAGACGTTGCCGTCCGCGTCCTTCACCGTGACGATCAGCGTGCCGCCGCCGACGTCACGGACGTCCTGGATCGTCTCCGCGCCCCCGTCGAGCAGCGCCTGGAGGCTCGCCTTGATGTCCTCGACGTGCCAGTAGGCGACCGGCCCGGCGCCGCCTTCGCGGTGACCGTTCGGGTCCAGGCCGATGTCCTGGCCGCCGACCTTGAAGCCGACGTAGTACGGCGTGTCCGCGTAGGGCTCGACGCCCGCCAGCCCGCCGTACAGGGCCTTGGCCGCCGCGAGGTCGGAGACGGGGAAGATGACGGTCTTGATGCCTTCGGTCATGACGTGCTCCTTCAGCCGATCGAGGTGGAGCCGCCGGAAGGGCTCCACGCCGAGAACGCTACGGACCGTGCGGCGACGGAGGCTTCTTCATTCCTGACCGGTCGGGCCTCAGATCCGTTTGTCCTGGCCCGTCCAGTACGGGTCGCGGATGAGGCGCTTGTAGAGCTTGCCGGTCGGCGTCCGCGGCAGCGCGTCGAGGAAGTCCACCGACCGGGGCGCCTTGTAGCCGGCCAGGGTGCGCCGGGCGAAGGCGATCAGCTCCTCCTCCAGCGCGTCCGAGGGCTCGTGCCCGTCCTCGAGTTCGACCGCCGCCTTCACCTGCTCGCCGTACTCCTGGTCCGGCACGCCGAAGACCGCGACGTCGCGTACTGCCGGGTGGGTGATGAGCACGCCCTCGATCTCGGCCGGGTAGATGTTCACCCCGCCGCTGATGATCATGTCGATGACGCGGTCGGAGAGGAACAGGTAGCCGTCCTCGTCGAGGTGGCCGACGTCGCCGGTGGTGAACAGCCCGTTGCGATGCACGGACGCGGTCTTGTCCGGGTCGCCCCAGTACTCCACGTCGTCGCCGCTGGTGTAGCGGAACCAGAGCTGGCCGCGCTCGCCCGTGGCGGCCGGCGAGCCGTCCTCGCGCAGCACGTGGATCTCGGCCGTCGGCAGCGCCCGCCCGACCGTGCCGGGCCGCTCCAGCCACTCCCGCGACGACACGATGGTGTTCACCGACGACTCGGTGGAGCCGTAGTACTCATAGAGGATCGGGCCGAGCCAGTCGATCATCTGCCGCTTGACCTCGGGCGAGCACGGCGCGGCGCCGTGCCAGACGGCGGCGAGGCTGGACAGGTCGTACCTCCGGCGGGTCTCCTCGTCCAGGCGCAGGAGCCGGACGAACTGGGTCGGCACCAGGTGGACGTTGGTGATCCGGTGCTCCTCGATGAGGCGCAGCGTCTCCTCGGGGTCGAACGACCGCCGCATGACGACCGAGCGGCCCGCGCAGAGCATGACGTGCGACCACAGCCACTGCGCCGAGTGGTAGACGGGCCCGACCAGCAGCGACCGCCCGCCCTCCGGGATGGACAGGACCTGCCCGAAGGTCTCGGCGATGGCCTTGAGCGTCTCCACCGGGGCACCGGCCGTGACGAGCCTGCGCCGCACGCCCTTCGGCCGCCCGGTCGTGCCGGAGGTGTAGATCATCGGCCAGCCCATCACCTGACCGGCCGGCTCACCGTCCGGCCCGCCGGCGAGGAACTCCTCGTACGGCCGGAAGCCGGGGACCTCGCCGATGCCGATGCGGAACGCCGTGTCCACCGCCGCCTCGGCCGCCACGTCCGCGAAGGCGTCCTCGGAGAACACCGCCCGGGTCCCGGAGTCGGCGAGGACGTACCTCAGCTCGTCGGCGGTCCAGTGCCAGTTGACCAGGACGTAACGCAGGCCGATGTGCGTCGCCGCGGCCATCAGCTCGAAGTACTCCCGCCGGTTGCCCGAGTGGATCGCGATGGCGTCGCCG
This sequence comes from Actinoallomurus acaciae, assembly GCF_042429965.1. Taxonomy (NCBI): domain Bacteria; kingdom Bacillati; phylum Actinomycetota; class Actinomycetes; order Streptosporangiales; family Thermomonosporaceae; genus Actinoallomurus; species Actinoallomurus acaciae. Next base: position 15,009 of record NZ_JBHLZP010000087.1, on the reverse strand, counting down.
TCCTCCAGGCCGAGGCCCCGCAGCGCACCCGCGAGGCGGTCGACGCGCGCCTGGAAGTCGCGCCACGTGGTGACGCCGCGCTCGTCGGTGACGGCCGGCTCGTCCGGTCGTGCCTCGGCGTACGGGCGGAGCAGTTCGGCCATGAGGACCTCCCGTTGTTCAGTGGGCCCGGGCCCCCGCCATGCGCAGCGCGAGCCCGACGTAGCGGGCCTCCAGCTCGGCGTGACCCAGGGGCCGGTGCTCGTGGAACCATTCGCTGATGTGCACGCACATGTCAAGGATCGGCAGCGCGGTGAGCACGGCCGCCGTACGGTCGTCGCCCCCGACCAGGTCGAAGACCTGCTTCCGCTGACCGGCGAGCAGCACCCCGGCCACGGTGTCGCGCAGGCGCCGCCGGATCGCGACGACCTCGTCGTAGCGCGCGCCGGTCAGTAGCGGGAACTCCCGGTTGGCCACGCGGGCGGTCTCCCGGTGGTCGGAGTGCCGGGCGACATAGAGGCGCACGATCGCGCTGAGCTCGGCGACCGGGTCGCCCGCCACCGCCGCGACCGCCGCCGTCAGGGCGCTCTCCAGCCGCAGGTGGATGTCGCGCACCACGACGTACAGGAGCTCGTCCTTGGACTCGAAGTGGTTGTAGAGCGCGCCGGGGGTGAGGCCGCACGCCTCGGTGATCTGCCGGACCGAGGTCGCGATCGCGCCCTGCCGGTAGAACAGCTCGACGGCGGCGGCGGCCAGGCGCTGCTGGAACGGAGATCCATCGACGGGCAGACCGGAATCCGTCACCCTGCCACTCTCCCGTCTTGACATGCCACTTAATTCGAGCGTACTAATATTTCCAACGTGTGAATGAACGCTTATTTACCCATGATGTCACAGGTCACTCGGCACATCGGCCTCGGGGGCGGGGCGTCTAATGGCGCTCTGGAGCAGCTCGCCCAAAGGAAAAAGAGGAAGCGATGGCTCCATCTGACCCGACGGCTCCCGCGGCGGACGGATTCACGATCGACCGGCTTTGGCGCCGCGGCCTCGACCGGTATCCGAACACCGGATCGCGCTACTGGTACCTGGCCGTGGCGGTGTTCGTCACGATCATCTTGTACTACGAGCTCTACGTCGGCGGCGGCGTCGCGCCGCTCGTGCTCGAGCACTTCAAGATGTCGTTCATCTACTACGTCAACATCCTCGTCCTGGCCAACCTCGTCGGTGCGTTCGGCTCCCTCGCGGCCGGCCTCGCCGACCGCTGGGGCCGCGCCAACCTGGTCGCGTACGGCCTGCTCATCACCGGTGTGCTCGCGCTGGTCACCCCGCTCGCCCCGAACAAGTTCGTCTTCGGGCTGTTCACCGTGCTCGGCGGCATCGTCGAGGGCATGTGCCTGGTCGCGACCCCGGCGCTCGTGCGCGACTTCTCCCCGCAGATCGGCCGCGCCTCGGCGATGGGCTTTTGGACGCTCGGGCCGGTCGTCGGCAGCCTGGTCGTCAGCTTCGTCGCCAACCGCACGCTGCCGCACCTGGACGACTCCTGGTCCAGCCAGTACTACATCGTCGGGGTGGTCGGGCTCGTGGCGTTCGCGATCGCGCTGCTCGGGCTGCGCGAGCTCAAACCCGGGCTCCGCGACCAGGTGATGGTCAGCGCCGGCGACCGCGAGCTCATCGAGGCGCGCGCCGGCAGCGCCGAACGGACGGCCGACCTCGACCGTCCGTGGGGACAGATGCTGCGCCGGGACATCCTCGCGCCCGCGCTCGGGATCAGCATCTTCCTGCTGATCTACTACACCGCGGTCGGTTTCTTCACCGTCTACCTGACCTCCAACTTCGGCTTCACGACGTCGAAGGCCAACGGCATCAACACCTGGTACTGGGCGGTCAACGCGGTCAGCCTCGTGATCGTCGGCGCCCTCTCGGACCGGCTGCGGGTGCGCAAGCCGTTCATGGTGGCCGGCACCGTGCTCGCGGTGGTGATGACGTTCATCTTCATGACCCGTACGACCCACCCGCACACGAGCGCGACCACACTGATCGTGATCATCGCCCTGCTCTCGCTCGGCCTCGCGACGGCGTACGCCCCGTGGATGGCGGCGTTCACCGAGACGATCGAGAAGCGCAACCCGGCGCTGACCGCGACCGGCCTGGCGATCTGGGGCTGGATCCTGCGCATCGTCGTCTGCCTGGCCTTCTTCGTCCTGCCGTACGTCGTCAGCGCGGTGGACAAGCTGGTGGCGGCCCCGGCCGTGCTCGCCCAGGTGAAGGCCGCCGGCGCCAACCCGCCACCGGCCCTGCTCGCCGAGGTCGCGAAGATCAAGAGCGCCGCCGCCGACGCGCCGCACCAGTGGCAGGTCTGGTGGTGGGTGTGCATCGTGGCCGAGATCCTGTTCCTCGGCCTGATGCTGCCGCTGGTCGGCCGCTGGAGCCCGAAGGCCGCCAAGGCCGACGCCGAGGCGCACGAACGCGAGGTCGCCCGTCTCACCGGCACCTCCTGAGGGAACCCGCCCGGCCGCCCGGCCGTCGCACAGTGGTGACGCTCACCAGTGAACAGCGCGACCGGGCGGCCGGGGTTCTGCTCGGCGCGGCCTGCGGCGACGCGCTCGGCGTGCCGTACGAGTTCGCCGCTCGTCTGTCCCCCGCGGCCGTCCCCGAGATGGCCGGCGGCGGGCTCGGCCCGTACGAGCCGGGCGAGTACAGCGACGACACCCAGATGCAGGTGTGCGTCGCCGAGGTCGCGGCGCTCGGACACGGCCTGCGGTCGGACCTCGCCCTGGACGGCGTCGCGGTCCGGTTCCTGCGGTGGTACCGCGAGGGCGCCAGCGACATCGGCGATCAGACCCGTACGGTGCTCGGGTCCGTCGACCGGACCGGCGGACTGTCGTCGCGGATGCGCCGCGCCGCCGAGGACCTGCACGCTCGTACGGGCCGCACCGCGGGCAACGGGTCGCTGATGCGCACCGCCGTCGTCGCGCTGCCGTACCTCGGGGACCCGGTCGCGATGATGGAGGCGGCCCGGCTGGTCAGCGGCCTGACCCACCCCGACGACCTGGCCGGTGACGCGTGCGTGCTGTGGTGCTCGGGCGTACGGCGCGCGGTGCTGGAGGGGACCTACGACGGCGTGCGCGAGGGGCTGGCGTACCTGCCGCCGTCGCGGCGCGGCACGTGGACCTCCTGGCTGGACGAGGCCGAGGCCTCGCCGCCGCACCGGTTCGGCCCGAACGGCTTCGTGGTGCCGGCGCTACAGGCGGCGTGGTCGGCGGTGACGCGCACATCGTCGCTGCCGGACGGCCTGTTCGCCGCGGTACGGGCCGGCGACGACACCGACACGGTCGCCGCGATCGCGGGCGCGCTCCTGGGCGCACGCCACGGCGCGTCGGCCGTGCCGGAGGAGTGGCGGGCGAAGGTGCACGGCTGGCCGGACCTGACCGCCGAGGGCCTCACCGCCCTCGCCCTCCGCGCCGCCGAGTCCGCGTAGTTCTCCTTCATGAGGGCGCCTGATGGGTCACCGTCGGACGCTCAACGTACGGCGGCGGACGGAGCGCTCGCGGGGTCTGCGGCGACGGGCCGGAGGCGGGCGAGCACATCGCGGCGACCGTGACCGGTCAATCCCATCCTGGTGGCCAGGTCGAGATCGATCACGCCGGTGAGCAGCCCCAGGATGGCGCGGGGCGGGCCCTCCAAAATCAGGTCGGGGTCGGCGGCACGGCCGACGCGGGCACGGACCTCCCCTCCGCCGATCTCGATGACCGCCTGCTCGCCGGACGCGAGGAGCTGGATGACCGCCGGCGGGGCGCCGGGGTCGGCGTCCGTGGTGAACCAGGTGGGGGCGTAGGCGAGCCAGCGCGCCTGGAACACCTCGTCCGGCCGTTCGACGTCCATGAGCCGCAGTCCCCACAGACCGAGCGCCTTCAGCACCGGCTCCAGCGCCAGGCCGTCCTCGGTCAGGGTGTACAGGACGGTGGCGACCGGCGGGGGCGCGTCCTCACGGCCGACCAGGCCGACGCCCTCGAGCTCCTTCAGCCGGGCCGACAACAGGTTGGTCGCGATGCCGGGCAGCCCGGCCTTCAGATCGGTGAACCGGCACGAGCCCCGCAGGAGCAGCTCCCGGACGATCAGCAGCGTCCAGCGGTCCCCCACGAGGTCGAGGGCTCGGGCGATCGAGCAGTACTGACCGTAGCTTCGCATGCGTCCAGCCTACCGAAGGCCGGTTTATTTTAAATACTTTTCGGTTGAAAAAGTAAACCGACTGCGCCTAGTCTTCAGGCCTGGTTCGTGGACGAGCCGATCCACGCCGCCGGCCACGGGAAGGACCACCTGCGATGACCTACGAGGAAACCGGTGTCGACCAGACGATCGACCGGCTCCTGCGCGAGCATCCCGGCCTCGACGCCGCCGCCGACGGCGCGCTCGACGATCTGGACCAGTTCCACATCGGCGGTGCCGACGCGGTCGACCGGCTCATCGACAGCCTCGACCTCGCCGAGGACGAGAGCGTCCTGGACGTCGGCTCGGGACTCGGCGGACCGGCCCGGCAGATCGCCCGCCGCACCGGCAACCGCGTCACCGGTATCGACATCACCCCGGCCTACGTCGACGCCGCCCGCGACCTGACCTTCAAGTCCGGACTCCACGACCTCGTCCGATTCCGGGCCGGCGACATCGCCGCGTTCGCCCCGGATCCGCCGTTCCAGGCCGCGATCACGATGCATGTCCAGATGAACGTGCGCGACAAGACGGCCTGGTTCGCGCACATCGCCCGCTGCCTGGTGCCCGGCGCACGCCTGGCGGTCTGGGAGGTCTGCGGGCCGAGCCGGGCCGACCCGCCCTGGCCGATGCCGTGGTCACTCGATGGCACCGACAGCTTCGTCGTCACCGCCGACTCACTTCACGCCTCGATCGAGCAGGCCGGCTTCACCACCACCGAATGGACCGACGAAACGGCCTGGGTCCAGACCTGGATCGCCGAGACCCTCGGCGGCGGCCTGCCCGCCGGACCGGCACTGCCGATGCTCCTTCACGACGGCTACACCCGGGTCGTCAACTACGCCACCGCGCTCGGCGACGGGTCCCTCCAGGTCTGGCGAGGATCCTTCACCAGAGACGCCTTCTGAGGGGCCCCCGCCCGGTCGGCCGAACCGGGACAATCTTCAGCGACGACGATCGGGGGCTTGAGCACGGTGGATGAGCCGTTGCGGGCGGAGGTGGCGTCGCTGCGGGCCACCCGGTGGTTCGCCGACACGCCGGTGCCGAAGCGCGAGATCCTGCGAGCGCTGGAGGCGGCGCGCTGGACCGGGTCGGCGCGCAACCGCCAGCCGTGGAGGTTCATCGTCGTCCGGGACCCCGGCCTGCGAGAGAGGCTGAGCCTGCTGGGCGGCTACGCGGCCCACCTGGCCGCCGCCCCCGTGGTCGTCCTGCTCGCGGTGGACCACGGGACCGGCGGCGAGGACGCGGAGTTCGACGCGGGCCGGGCCACCCAGAGCCTCATGCTCGCCGCGCACGGCCTCGGCCTGGGCAGTTGCCCGGTCTCGTTCTTTCCCGCACCCAACGCCGAGCAGGCCGGACGGCTGGCCGGCGTCGAGGCTCCATGGAGGGTCCGGACGGCCATCGCGCTCGGCTACCCCGCGCAGGCACCCCGAGGCAGATCCGCGATCCCCTCCGGACGCCTGCCACTGGACCACGTGGTCCAGTGGATCGATCCCTGACCGCTCCTCTTTGCAGCATGGAACCCGACCCTTCCGCGCAACGTCTACTATCTAGGATGTTTCGCAGATATCAGAAGGACAGATCGTTATAACCATGTCACATGGACGTTGGCCACCTCACCGCATTGAGACAGTCCGATATGATGTTACTTCGCTCCCGGCCCGCTCAGGATGGCGCGAAGTGACTCACGGCGGCCACGATGCTGGGGGTATGTGATGGCTGGGGGAGAATTTCTCGGCAAGACCATTTTCGCCAGCGTGCAGGGTTTCTTCAGAGAAAGCGCCGAGTCGCTCCGAGGGTTCGGGAATCTTGCAGGTGGCCATGAATTCGCTTTCGCCGGTGCGGGCGGCGGTACGCGGTTCAGCGGCGAAATGCGGCAATGGGCGAAGGACGCCGGGCGCAAGGACGACGGCATCGCCCGGATGGGCCGCAGGAACAACCGAGGCAACAGCGGGGGCGGCCGGGGCGGAGGCGGTCGCGGCCGGGGAGGTAGAGATGGGACCGGTAAGTTCCATGGAGCAATCCCCAATAGCACCAGTGGCATGACGGATGCGGAAAAGAAGAAGCTTGAGAATGATCTAAAGAAAAGTATCGCTACGCGGAAGGCAGAGGAGGAAAGACTGGGCTGGGAATCCGGCCATGCGGAGAGGATAAAACGAGAAGAATCGGCCTTGAGGAACCTCTTTAGGAGAAAATAAAGCTGATGCAGGCCCAAACAGGCGATGACCTGATAGAGCGCATCCGCACGCATTCGACCGACGACGACGTGGTGGGCCCGGCCGCCAACGACCTGCTGGAGGAGTTGTACGCGGGCTACCCGGTGGAGAACCTCCTCAAGCTTCTCCACAGCGGTGACAACAACGCCGTGCGGACGGGAGCCTGGCTGCTGTCGGAGCTGGGTGATCTCGCCATTCCGCTGATGGGCGAGGTCTCCACACTCCTGGCCCACCCCCTTCGCCAGGTTCGGTTCTTCGCCATCGACGTCATACTGGACAATGGCGATGGCCAGGACGGGCCCGAGATAGCCCAGACGCTGACCTTGACCCGGGACCCCGACGACGCCGTCCGCTGGAAGGTCCTCGGGTTCCTGGCCGCCGCCTCTCCCGAGCAGTTGGCGGTCGGCGCGGTATGGCTGGAAGACGTTCAGCTCAAGGGCCTGACCGAGTGGCTGGTCCGGCTGGAGGCCAGGGAGTTCGACCCGCGTGACATCGGCGCCCGGCTCGAGGACGACGACCGGGTGGTCCGGCTGTTCGCCGCGGCGGCCGCGGCGCGCCTGTCCGACGCGGAGCACACGGACCTCCTGGCGCAGGCGGCCACCGTGGGCGACGAGGAGATCCGCTCATTCGCCCAGGCGCAGCTCGAGGAGTTCCAGTGAGGCCGGAGGCGCGGCCACCGGTGCAGAGCCCGACGACGTCCGGAGCGGCGCGGCCATCGCGCTAGCGATACGTGTGCGGCTCGCCGGTCACCCGGCGAGCCGTCCCGGTCAAGCCACGCCCGCCGTACGGGACCGGTCGGCGCCGCGAAGGGCGCAGACGAAGTCGTCCTTGACCGGCTTCCGCCCGCGACACCGAGGACGGCGGCGAAAGACGACCGGGCCGGTGTGCCGCAGACCCAGGTCGGGGCGGTGGCCGGACGACCTCGCCCACCACTCCAGCGGCCCCGTCACGGACGAAGGCGGCCTCTCCGGCACCCGGCTCCGCCGCGCCGCGAGCCGCAGGTCGATGACAAAGGTGAAGGGCCCGGCTCGCTCATCCGCGCCGAGGGACGCCGGGCAGGCGTCCAGCTCAGGCCACCGAACCGGCCCGATGTCCGGCGCCGCCCGGCCGTACGGCGGGGCCGGAGTACCGGCGGACCCGGCCGCGTCAGTCCTCCCCCACGCGGCCGTCGGCCCAGGGGCGGGCCGGCCGACCCTGCTGGTGAGAGTCGTCATGGCGATGGGCGATGCGCACGGCGTACTCGCGCGGCGAGACGCCCAGTTGCCAGGAGCAGGCCGAACAGCTCAGGTGATCGTGGGAGGTCCGTTCGTCGTGCTCCACCTCGACGACGCCGATCCGCAGGTTCTCCACGAACCGAACCGTACACGGAGCGTAACCGCGCGCTCCACTGTCACGACCTGCGTGTCCGGGCCTGTTCCGGCGCGCAGAACGGTGGACGGCCGGTCGCGAGGGACGGGTGGGGTCAAGGCATGAAACGCTCGGGCCGCCTGGTCAGGGCGTGCGTTCGCGGTCGCGTTCGGCGGCCAGGCGGTGGGTCTCGGCCGACAGTGGGGCGAGCAGCACGGCCGCGACCAGGTCGATCAGGTGGCTGGTGAACAGCCGGTCGTCGGCGTGCGGCCCCGACTGGGCGCGGCGGGCCAACTCGATCATCGTGAAGCGCACCGCGACGAACCGGCGGTGCAGGCGGGCCGCGTCCTCCTCCAGGAGCGGCGCGGTCAGGGTGCGCCAGCGGTAGGTGCTGTCGGCCGGGTCGCTGACGCTCGCGCGGCCGATCAGCGGCTCGGGGCGGTTCACCAGCTCACCGAGGATCTGCAGGTACGCGCGGCCGCTGGGGTAGGCGAGCTTGGCCGCGAGCGGACGGACCAGGGCGGCGGACAGCGCCCGGACGTCGACGCGTTCACCGGCCTCGCAGGCGTCCAGCAGGGCGTGGCGGGCCGACTCCACCTCGGCGCGGTGCCGTTCGAGCACGGCGCGCAGCAGGCCGCGCCGGTCGCCGAAGTGATACTGCAGGGCGGTGACGTTGCGCGCGCCGGAGGCACGCACGATCTCGCGCAGGGAGACGCCGTAGACGCCCTCGGCGGCGAAGAGCCGCTCCGCCGTCTCGATGAGGCGCTCCCGCGTCTCACGGCCGGCGGTTCCCATGGGGGAATTCAAGCACAGTCGGCCTCTCGCCCCTGAAGAGCCGAGTCTTCCGCTCCGTACCCGGCGGGCACGGGGTCGGGCACCGCGCGGCGTCCCATCACCGGAATCGTACGAGCACCCGTCCGAGGTTCTCCGGATCGGGCTCGACGCTTTTGTACAGCTTCTTGAGGTGGGGCTGCCGCAGCAGGGCGAGCACGCGGCTTTTCAGCTTCTGCGATCCCTTGCCCGGAATGATGACCACCAGCTCGACATCCGTCTTGGCCGCCTTGAATATCGTCGAACGTACGGCCTGATCGATGTCCTGGTGGTTCCGGAAGATCGGGTGCAGGTCGAGTGTAAGAGTCATGTCCCCTCCTCGCGTGCGCGGACCGGCGGTGAAGCCCCTTCACGCCTACGGCCGAAGGTCCCCTCCGGTTCACCCCGGCCCGCTCCGATCACGAGCATCACGCCTCGGCTCACTCGTCGTCGCGCGAATAGATCTTGTTGACCTTTAATGCAGGTGAATCATAGGCTCGCTTCGCGGAGGTTCTCCCTGGATGCAGCCTGATGACATCGATCCGTCGCTGGTCGACTTCGGCGTTCTGGCGCGCTGGATGGACGGCGAGGGACTGCCCGGCGGCGCGTTCGAGCGGGTCGAGCGGCTCGGTGGCGGGACGCAGAACGTCCTGGTCCGGTTCTGCCGCGGCGACCGCGCGTACGTCCTCCGCCGTCCGCCCGTCCACCCGCGGCCCCGGAGCAACGACGCGCTGCGCCGCGAGGCACGGGTGCTGTCCGCCCTCGACGGCACGGGCGTGCGCGCGCCGCGGCCGATCGCCGCCTGCACGGACGAGACGGTCATGAACGGCGTGGTCTTCTACCTCATGGAGTCGGTGCGCGGCTTCAACCCCACGACGACGCTCCCCGGGCCGTACGCCGACGACCCCGCCGTACGCCACCGCATGGGCCTGGACGCCGCCGCCGCGCTCGCCGAACTGGGCGCGGTCGACCACGTCGCCGTCGGCCTGGGCGACGTGGGGCATCCGGAGGGGTTCCTCGAACGCCAGGTCGGCCGGTGGCTGTCGGAGCTGGAGTCCTACAACGCGCTCGACGGCTATCCCGGCGCGGACATCCCCGGGCTGACCGAGGTCGCGACCTGGCTGGAGGCGCATCGGCCCCGCGAGTGGCGGCCCGGGATCATGCACGGCGACTACCACCTCGCCAACCTGCTCTACGACGTCGACGCGCCCAAGGTCGCGGCGATCGTCGACTGGGAGATGTGCACGATCGGCGATCCGCTGCTCGACCTGGGCTGGCTGATCGCGACCTGGCCCGGCGGGGAGACCGCGCCGCTCGCCGGCGCCATCGGCACGGCGGGCGGACTGCCCACGACCGACGAGCTGGTCGAGGTCTACGCGGCCGGTACGGACCGCGACCTCTCCGCGCTCACCTGGTACGCCGTGCTCGCCTGCTTCAAGCTCGGCATCGTGCTGGAGGGCACGCACGCCCGCGCGTTCGCCGGCAAGGCACCCAAGGACGTCGGGGATCTGCTGCACGCGACCACGCTCGGGCTGTTCGCCCGCGCCCGCACCTTCATGGAGACCTGATGTGGGACTTTTCCACCGAGCCTGAGTTCCAGGCGAAGCTCGACTGGATGGACGCGTTCATCCGGGACGAGGTCGAGCCGCTCGACCTGGTCTACGGCGGCAAGGCGTACGAACCGCTCGGCGACGAGCTGCGCGGCGTCGTCGGGCCGCTCAAGGCGCGGGTGCGCGAGCAGAGGCTGTGGGCCTGCCACCTGGGCCCGGAGCTGGGCGGACAGGGGTACGGGCAGCTCAAGCTCGCGCTGATGAACGAGCTCATCGGCCGCTCGCCGTGGGCGTCGGTCATCTTCGGCTGCCAGGCGCCGGACACCGGCAACGCCGAGATCATCGCGATGTACGGCACCGAGGAGCAGAAGGCCCGCTACCTCAAGCCGCTGCTGGACGGCGAGTGCTTCTCCGGCTTCTCGATGACCGAACCCCACGCCGGCTCGGACCCGCGCCTGTTCCGTACGCGCGCGGTCCGCGACGGCGACGGCTGGGTGATCAGCGGGGAGAAGTACTTCACCTCCAACGCGGCCAACGCGGCGTTCCTCATCGTGATGGCGGTGACGGACCCGGACGCCCACCCGTACCAGCGGATGTCGATGTTCCTGGTGCCGGCGGACACGCCGGGCGTGGAGATCCTGCGCAACGTCTCCACCATGGGCCATCGCGGCGACGGCGGCCACGCGCACATCCGCTACAACGACGTCGCGGTCGGGGCGGACGCGCTGCTCGGCGAGGTCGGCGGGGCGTTCGCCATCTCGCAGGCGCGGCTCGGCGGCGGGCGGATCCACCACGCGATGCGCACCGTCGCGGCGGTGAAGAAGGCCTTCGACATGATGTGCGAGCGGGCCCTGTCGCGCGAGACCCATGACGGCGACCTCGCCGGCAAACAGCTCGTCCAGGCGGCGATCGCCGACTCCTATCTCCAGATCCAGCAGTTCCGGCTGCTGATCCTGCACACGGCGTGGCTGATCGACCGGTCCTCCACCAGGGAGGCCCGTACCCAGATCGCCGCCTGCAAGGTCGCGGCGGCGCGCGTCTACCACGACGTGGTCTACCGGGCGATGCACATCCACGGCGCGCTCGGGGTGTCCAATGACACCCCCCTGGCGCGGCTCTGGCAGACCGCGCCGCTCATGGGGATCATGGACGGCCCGACCGAGGTGCACCAGGCCTCCATCGCCCGCCGTGTGCTGCGCGGGTACGAGCCCTCCCCCGGGCCGTGGCCCACCGAGTACCTGCCGGACAAGATCGCCGCCGCCCGTGAGAAGTACGGAGTCCGATGATGCTGAGTGTGGAAGAGGCCGGCGCGATGGTCACCGCGCCGGGGCAGCTGTTCGAGATGGACGAGGTCGAGATCCGCGGCGTGTGCACGCGCGTGTGGAAGAACGCCCTCCCGTCGCTGCGCTCGCTCCTGGAGGTCACGCGGCTGCACGGCGACGCGACGTTTCTCGTGTACGAGGACGACCGGCTGACGTTCGAGGAGCACTTCCTGCGCGCGGCCACCTTCGCCCGGCGGCTCACCGAGCGGTACGGCGTGCGCAAGGGCGACCGGGTCGCGATCGCGATGCGCAACTTCCCCGAGTGGTCGATCGCCTTCTTCGGCGCCGCCGCGACCGGCGCCGTCGTCGTACCGCTGAACGCCTGGTGGACCGCGCCGGAGCTGGAGTACGGCCTGCGCGACAGCGGCGCGAAGGTCCTCATCGCCGACCAGGAGCGGGCCGAGCGCCTCGCGGGAGTGCTGCCGGACCTCGGCATCCCGGCGATCGTGGCGCGGGGCACGCCGCCCGCGGGCGCGGAGGAGTTCGAGGCGGTGCTCGGCGAACTCGGCGACGCGCTGCCGGACGTGACCATCGACCCCGACGACGACGCCACGATCTTCTACACCTCCGGCACGACCGGCCGCTCGAAGGGCGCGCTCGGCACCCAGCGCAACATCACCACGAACCCGATCAGCCTGGCGTACGCGATGGCCGCCGCCGGGTTGCGCGCCGGGCACGCGCTGGAGGAGGTGGTCGGGGCGCCGCGCCGGGTGTCGCTGCTCAGCGTGCCGTTCTTCCACGCGACCGGCTGCCACTCCGTGCTCGTCTCCAGCGCGCTCGCCGGCAACACGATCGTGCTGATGCACAAGTGGAACCCCGAGCGCGCCCTGGAGCTGATCGAACGCGAGCGCGCCACGATGTTCGGCGGCGTACCGACGATGGCGTGGCAGGTGCTGACGTCGCCGCACTTCGACGAGTACGACACCTCCAGCCTGACGTCGGTCTCGTACGGCGGCGCGCCCGCCCCGCCGAAGCTGGTGGAGAAGATCAAGGAGCTGCTGCCCGAGCGCGTGCCGGGCAACGGGTACGGGCTGACCGAGACGTCCTCGGTGACGACGTACAACTCCGGCGTCAACTATCTGGCCCACCCCGACAGCGTCGGCCTGCCGGTCGCGGTCTGCGACGTGAAGGTGGTCGGCCCGTCGGGCGACGAACTGCCCACGGGCGAGGTGGGCGAGCTGCTGATCAAGGGCCCGAACGTCATCAAGGGCTACTGGAACCGCCCCGACGCGACCGCCCAGGCGATCGTCGGCGGCTGGTTCCACAGCGGAGACCTGGCGCGCGTCGATGAGGACGGCTTCGTCTACATCGTCGACCGGGCGAAGGACATGCTGATCCGCGGCGGAGAGAACGTCTACTGCGCCGAGGTCGAGGCGGCCCTGTACGAACACCCGGCCGTCGCGGACGCGGCCGTCATCGGCGTCCCCCACGACGAACTGGGCGAGGAGGTCGGCGCGGTCGTCTGCCTGCGACCGGGCACGGCCCTGACCGCGGAGGAGCTCCAGGCGTTCCTGCGCGAGCGGATCGCGGCGTTCAAGGTGCCGTCCCACGTGTGGTTCCGGGAGCACGAACTGCCCCGTAACCCGGGCGGCAAGATCCTCAAAACCCGGCTGCGCGCCGAGATCCTCGGCTGAGGGATTCTCCTCTGCGCCCGCCGAACCTATACTCCGCGTTCTAGGAGGACCAGGTGGATGTGGAGGCCATGATGACCGGTGGCACATTCTGGCCCGGATCGAGCGGTCCACCGCCCGCGACCTTCCCGGTCACGCAACTCGTCGTGAGCGCCGCGGAAAAGCGGCGGGTGTACGTGTTCACGCTCATCGCGGTCGTCGTCGTTTTCGTGCTCGGGCTCGTCGGCATCCTGACGTACCAGGAGAAGCTGGGGATCATAGGGCATACGAGCATGAAGCTGTTGGCGTGGACCGCGCTTCCGGGCATCGTCGTGATCGTGCTCCTGGTCTCGGGGATCAGGCGGTTCAACGCGCTCCGTCTGCGGCGCCGCGGCAACCCGGCGACCCTGACCCTCTCTCCTGCGGGGCTACTCATCGAGTCGGCGGTGTATCCGCTGAACCTACCCTGGCCGCAGATCGTCTACATTCAGCCCCAGGGCTCCGGCAGATGCACGGTCCCGGCGCTGGATCCGGACAAACGACAGGTCCTTTTCCTCGACGTGCCCGCCGACCAGATGGCCAAGGCGGTCGGCTTTCACTCCGGAGGGCGCACCACGCCACGCGTCGTCCAGGTCGGCCAGACCTCCACCGGCCTGCAAAACCTCGCCAACGCCTACAAGCGGCTGTAGGACCGGCGGGCTTCCGCAAGGCCGAGCCTTGTGACGGGCTAATGCGGGATGCTCCGCCGCGCACGGCGTTCGACATCCCGGCGGAAATACTCGATCACCGCGCGCACCTCGTACTCGGTGTCCGTCTCGGCGAGCCGGTCGAAATAGAGGAGCCGGCGTGCCAGCCCGGGGAGGTCTACGGTGAAGTACATCGCCATCAGGGGGTTGACGAACAGCTCACTGCCCTCGGTCCGCTCGGTGAACCGGACGTCGCCGAACTCGCCGCGGATCGCGGCGGCGATCTGGCCGTTGACGATGCTGGGCCTCGTCGGCGTGTGCCGCTGCGCGTGCGCGACCGCGTCGAGATAGAGCCTCGCCTCCCGGCCGGCACTCGGGATCGTCAACGCGCCCAGGTACGCGCCGTTCCGGTCCAGGGCGGCGAGGTTCTCCAGCACGTGGGCGTGGCACACGCCGTGGTAGGCGTCGATGCCGAAACCGGCGCACACCACCAGTCGTACGGGCACCTCCAGCCCGGCGACCGCCGCGAGGCTGGTCATGTCCTCCTCCGGTGTGCCGACGCCGGATTCGTCGCCGCGCATCAGAATGTCGGTGCCGCCGTCGACCAGTACGACGGCGTCGATGTCCAGCCTTCGCACCAGTTCCCGGTACGCCTCCCGCAGCGGGCGCACGCCCGTCCGGGGAAAGGCGTACACCGTCGAGTCCATGCCCTGCGCGTCGAGCCAGCGCGCCAGTGTCCGCTCCGGGAAGTACCGGTCGTGTCCCCTCGTGACGGGCGTGATGGCGGCCAGATTCGGCTCGCACCAGTCCTCGACGTCGATCAACTCCAGCGCGCTGAACGACAGGTTCGCCAGATGCACGGACTTGCCGAGCCCCATCAGCGCGAACGCCAGCGGCAGCCCGGCGTAGACATCGAAGCCGCCGCCCGCGCCGGCCACCAGCACCCGGCCCGAGCCTCTCAGCGCGGCGAAGAGGGGTGGTTCGTACAGCGACGTCATGCTTCACGACCTTAGAGCCGATCGGTTTCCGACATCAGCCCGCAGGACCACCGGCCGGATCGGCCGTCTTCACAGTGACTCCGTCCACGACCCCGGCCCGCCGGGTCGGCCTCAGCCGCACGAACGCGGCAACGGCGCCCCCCTACGCGCGATGTGCGGCGGCCTCCTTCAGCGCGGCTCGGGCGAGGGAGTCGGCGAGGCGGAATGACAGGACGTCGGCGCGTGGCTGCACGGGGTGTTCGGCTACTACGCGAGCGGCCCGCCGCCGCGCCGCCTGCGCGAGCT
>NZ_JBHLZP010000086.1:0-30928 GCF_042429965.1 Actinoallomurus acaciae | reverse complement strand
CGGGGCCGGGGGCGGCGTTTGAGGCGCGGGAGCACTCGCCGCCGGACGGGCCGGCCGGGGCTTGGCCTCGACGCGGCTCCAGTCGATGCCCGCCTGGTGCCACACGGCGTTCGACCGCTGCCAGGGCGAGGTGTTCGGCATGCCACGAAGGCGCGAGGTCTCAAGGGCATCGGCGGCCTCGGCCAGCCGCTCGGTGATCCGGCGGCGCTCACTCCGGGCGCTCGGCGGCGGTGGCGCGGCCGGCCCGGAATGCTCCGAGGCGGCCCCGCCGCCGAAGAAATCCCCAGGGGAGGAGGCGCCGTTGCCGGTCGTGCTCACGCTGACCCTCTCGTTGAAACGTCCCGTGCAGAGGACCATCAAACCCTGCTTCGGCACACGATGAGGCCGAGAAAGGCGCATGTCCGGCACCCATTTCCGGACGGCCCGCCCCCGCGCGCACCGACCCGAGGAGCCGAGCCACCACACCCGCGCCCGGACGACGGATGTTCTCCCTGGTCAGGACAGAATCGCCGGTTCCTTCGACCATGAGGCCGAAGTGGCCGCCCCCCGTACGTTCCGCCCGCACCGTCAGGACCCCGACACAGCCACCGACCCCGCCGGCCGGATGTCCGCCCTTCGGACCGCAGGCGCGGCGCGTACGCCGGCACGCCGACCGCGATCCCGGCTCGTGCGGCCCAGGACGTACGCGGCTAGGGGCGGACGCCGTCGGACAAAAGGCGGTGCTCGGCGAATCGGACACCGGCGGGTAGAGCCCGGCCCTGCGTCGGTGGGTCAGCCGCGGACGTACACGCGTGTGCCGATCGGCAGTAGCTTCGCCACGATCGTCGATGTGCTCATCGGCACCCGTACGCAGCCGTGGGACGCCGGTCGCAGTGGCACGGCCGGCTCGCCGTGGATGGCGTACCCGCCGTCGAAGTAGTTGGCCTTGTAGAGCGTGCCCAGCGGCGAGGTCTCCCAGCCGGAGGCCTTGCGGTACACGCGGAAGTTCCCGCGCGGTGTGTGCGCGTACCCGGTGTGCCCCTGCGAGGAGTAGTACTCCTCCGACCCGGAGGAGATGTGGCTCGTCAGCACGAGGCGGCCGTTCTTGTAGACGTAGAGGAGCTGGTGCTTGACGTCGACCTCGGCGCGATCGTCGGCGCCCTTGGGCACGAGCGGCTTGGGCGTCCGCGGCGTCGCGAACGCGCTCCAGAACCCCACGCTCGTCCGTGACATGGGCTTGATGTGGTTGACCTTCTGGAACGCCCAGACGGCGAAACTCGTCGCCGACCCCCACTTTCCGTCGGCGGCGCCGGGGTCGTACCCGAGGTCCTCGAGCCGCTGCTGAAGCACCTTCACCTCGGCGCCCTGGTCACCCTGGCGGAGCCTGGGGCCGACGACCTCGCCACGCGGAATCCGTAACGTGGCCGGGCCGCTCCGTACGGGGGCGGCGGCGGCCTTGGGGGTGGTCGCGGCGGTGAGCGCCGGGACCAGCAGGAACGCCGAGCCGGTCCCGGCGAGGACGGCCGCGCTCAAGCGGATGCGCATCGGCTATCACTCCCGGTCGAGAGGAAATCGTCGTCTCCCGGCGTCCCCGCTTCCGCGCGCTTTACTCATGCCCGGCCGTCCCTTGACGCGGGGCGGGGTCAGCGGCGGGGCATCGTACGGGTCTCGACGAGCCCCTTGTAGGCGAGCGCGCGCACGTGCACGATCGGCGCGTCGGCGGGCAGGTCGCCGGTCCACTCCTCGTCGCGCGTGACGCCGAAGCCGTTCACCTCGACACGGATGCCCGGCGGCACGATGATCTCGATGTCGGACTTGTACGCGACCGCGTGGATCACGGTGACCGGCTCGGTGAGCTCGGCGGCCCGCAGGTCGATCACTCCGCTGCCCTTGTAGATGAGCACGCGGAAGGTGCCCGGCACCCGCCACCGGCCGGCGTACCGCACGCTGTTCTTGTACGCGACCGCGTGACGGCCCGGCTTGGGCATCCGTCCGGGGACCGTGGCCGCCGGACGCGGCGCGGCCGGCGCGGTGGCGGCCGGCAGGTCGGTGAGCAGTACGTCGAGGTCGCCATGGGTGCGCGCGGCCAGTGCGGCGCGCATGCGCTCGTCGAACTCCACATCGGCCAGCCGACCCTCGGCGAAGGCGACCTGCAGCCGCTGGACGGTCGCGTCCCGTTCCTGGTCGGAGGCGCGCATGCTCGGCGCGGGCGAACTCGCCTCGCGGTACGGCTCCATCGATGGATCCCCCTTCAGGCCGCAGAACGAGATGTATCTTAAACCCACTTCTCTCTAATGGCGAGACCTTGCGGAGCGGCGACTCGCCGGGCGCGCACGCCGGGCGAGGACCCGCGGGGGCGGTTAGGTTTGGCCGTGTGCTGCTACTCACGACACTCGACGCCTGGCGCGCCGAGCCGGACCAGCCGTTCCGCGACGAGTCCGCCGCCTACACGCCCGAGGAGGACGCGGTCGCGCTGGCCAACGACGCCTTCCCCGGCGATCAGCTGATCGCGCTGGTCGTCCCCTTCTCCCGCATGCCGCTGCCCGGCGTGATCAACCGATCCACGGTCGAGGAGGTCCGGTACGCCCGGCGTGACCCGAGCGGCCGGGTGACCGGTTTCCACGCCCGTCCCCCGGTGGCCGAGGCGCTGGACCTGCTGCCGCATCCGGAGGGCGGCTGGTTCCGTGAGACGTGGCGGACGGCGGACCGCCTCCAGGCACACGGCGGCGAGCGCAACACCGCCACCGGCATCTACTTCCTGCTCGGCGTCGGCGACGAGTCGATGTGGCACGTCGTCCGCTCCGACGAGCTGTGGCTGTGGCACCGCGGAGGCCCGCTGGAGCTGACGACCCGCGGCGACGCGCCGACCGAGGAGAACACCGTCCTGCTCGGCCCGGACCTGGCCAACGGCCAGGTACCGCAGGCACTGGTACCGGCCGGAATCTGGCAGTCCGCCCGACCGGCGGCGGGCCAGGAGGTCCTGGTGAGCTGCGTCGTCTCCCCCGGCTTCGACCCGGCCGACTTCAGCGTCTGACCCGGCCACGCGCCGCGACTCACCGGCAGAGAAGAACACCCGCCCTGCTCGGCCCGGACTTGGGGCACCACTGATGCCAAGCGGCATCTGACCACCCGCCCGACCGGGAGGCACCGGTAAGCCACATCGCCGCCCCGGCTTCGACCTGACCGACCGCGCACCGCGACGCCTTCGCCCAAAGACGCCACCCCGCACGACCCCGACCTGAAACACGATGCGGGCACCACTGAACCCGAGCAGCATCCGACAACCCGGGAGGCACCGGTAAGCCACACCCCCCGGCTCGCCTCGACCGAGCTCAGCGTCTTACCGGCCACCCTGTCCCGTACGGTCGCCGGGAGATCGCCCCGCCGACGCCGCTCGGCCGCTGGTCCCGCGACGCCCGCGCTCAGCGGTTGCGGAACCGCGGCTCGCGCTTCTCCATCGTGGCCGCGAGCCCCTCGACCAGGTCCTCGGTGAGGAAGGCCATGGTCTGCGTGCGGTTCTCCACCGCGAGGTGACCGCGCAGCCCCGAGGTGTCGAGGGAGAGGTTCAGCAGCTCCTTGGTGTGCCGCAGCCCGAACGGCGAGCGTTTCAGCAGGTCGGTGGCGAGTTCGAGAGCGGCGTCGAGGTCCGCTCCCTCGTCGGACAGTGTGGCGAGCAGGCCGAGGTCCTGCGCCTCCGCGGCGGTGACCGAACGGGCCCGGTAGAAGATCTCCGCCGCCCGTGAGGCACCGATCAGCCGGGGCAGCAGCCAGGTGAGCCCGAGGTCACCCGCCGAGAAGCCGAGCTTGAGGAACGGCGCGATGAACGTCGCCGTCGGGTCGGCGACCCGCAGATCGCAGGCCAGGGCGACGGACATGCCCATGCCGGCCACCGGGCCGTGGAGCGCGGCGATCACCGGCTGCGGAATGTCGCGCAGCCGGAGGATGAGCTCACCGCTGCGCGCCATGCCCCGGTAGACCCGCGCGACCCGGCCCTCCTCGTCGCCCTCGCGGGAACCGAGGCCGTCGCCCCGGACGTCCATGCCGGCGGTGAAGGCACGCCCGGCACCGGTCAGCACCACCACGCGGGTCTCGACGTCGGTGGCCAGCCGATCCAGGATCGCGAGAAGCTCCTCGACCATCGCCGCCGTGACGGCGTTGAGCCGCTCGGGACGAGACAGCGTGATCACCGCCAGCCCGTCCCGCCGCTCGAACGTGATCGCGCTCACCGGACGACACTCACTTCGCCACCATCCAGACCCATGAACCACCCCACCCGGCCCGGAGACAGCCCCGCCCGGCCCGGAGACAGCCCCGCCCGGCCCGGAGACAGCCCCGCCCGGCCCGGAGACAGCCCCGCCCGGCCCGGAAGCAGCCCCCTCCCGCCCGGGGGCTCCAGCCCACTTCCATTGTCCAGCCCGAGGTGCGGCGGGGTGAAGATGAGGCCGCGCATCTGTGGATATCCCTCGTCAGCGCGGGGCGCTCATTTGATGGCGTTGAAGACGGCCATGGTCTGCTCGCCGATGTCCTTGGCGAGCAGGTACGGCTCGACCTCGTTGATCTGCTGCCAGTTGTCGCGCACGTCCTCCACGCTGAGGCCGCCCTGCTTGGTGAAGCCCGGTCCCTCGGCGACGAAGACGCGGGCCACCCGGCCGCCGCCCACGCTGTAGGTCTCGCCGGTCGACTCGTTGGTCTCGTGCGCGAGCCAGGCCACGACCGGGGTGACGAGCTCGACGCTCAGCTTCTCCTTGTACTCCGGCGGGAACAGTTCCTCGGTCATGCGGGTCCAGGCGATCGGGGCGATCGCGTTGACCTTGATGTTGTACTTGGCGCCCTCGGCCGCCAGCGTCTTGGTCAGCCCGACCAGCCCCATCTTGGCCGAGGAGTAGTTGGCCTGCCCGAAGTTGCCGAACAGCCCGGCGGGCGAGGTGGTCATGACCACGCGGCCGTACGCCTGCTCGCGCAGATGCGGCCATGCGGCGTGGGTGACGAGGAACGACCCGCGCAGATGGACGGCGAGGACCTGGTCGAACTCCTCCGGCGCCATGTTCTTGAAGGACTTGTCCCGCAGGATGCCGGCGTTGTTGACGACGATGTCCAGCTTGCCGAACGTGTCGAGCGCGGTCCGTACGATCGCCTCCGCGCCCTCGGGGGTCGCGACGTTGTCGGTGTTGGCGACCGCCTCGCCGCCGTTCTTCTTGATCTCCTCGACCACGGCGGCCGCCGGCCCGGTGGAGGAACCGCTGCCATGCAGCGAACCGCCGAGGTCGTTGACGACGACCTTCGCGCCGCGGGCGGCCAGTTCGAGTGCGTGCTGCCGGCCGAGCCCCTGCCCGGCCCCGGTGACGATCGCCACCCGTCCGTCGAACCGCAGTTCCGCCATGTCCACATCCTCCTCGCGACGCGTTACCGACTCCGTGTGTGTATCAAACCGAATCACACTCGGACGGTCCAGGCGGGCGCCGCGCCGGTCGGTGACTCCCCGAAGAAACGAAAGAATGACCGACCGGCGTCCGCCGCGCTGCGCACCGGATGCCGGTCAGTCGTCGCGCCGGCTCTCGCGCAGGTCCTCGCGCAGGTCGGGGACGGACACCGGCTCGGGGTTGGCCTCGGTCTCCTCCGCCGCCTCCTTCTTCCGGCGGCGGTACAGCCAGACGCCGAGCCCGATCAGGACGATCACCGCGACCACGACCGCGAGGACCCGGCCGGCCCACTGGGCGACCTGCTCGAACGCCGTTCCGGCCAGGTAGCCGCCGATCGTGAAGCCGATGCCCCAGGTGGTGCCGCCCAGGGCGTTGAAGACCAGGAACCGGCCGTACGGCATCCGCGCGCTCCCCGCGAGTGCGGGCATGATCGCGCGCAGGAGGGCGGTGAAGCGGCCGATGAAGACGGCGAAGGCGCCCCGCCGGCGCAGGAGGTCCTGTGCGCTGCCGAGCCGGTCGCGGTGCTTGCGCAGCGCGCGGGTGTCGAGCAGCCGATCGCCGAACTTACGGCCGATCTCGTACCCCACCGAGTCGCCCACGACGGCGGCGACCACGATCACGACGAGCAGAATGGGCAGCGAGACCCGGTGCTGGCTGGCGAGCACCCCGGCGATGACGATCGCGGTCTCCCCCGGGAAGACGAACCCGAAGAAGAGAGCGGCCTCGGCGAACACCAGCGCGGCGACCACAGCGTAGATGATCGGGCCGTGCAGGTGGAGTAGAGCGTCAGTTATATGACCCACGGGCGATCAGCGTCCCGTTTCCGGCGTCTCCATGATGATTATCGTATGAGCAGGTCGGCGCCGACGGATCGCTCTAAGGTCGCAAATGCCCATCAACCGGAGGGACGACATGGCGAACATCATGAGCCCTGAGTTGAAGAACGGCCGATTCGTCCGGCAGGCCAACCGGTTCACCGACCGGATCGGCACCGGGGAGTTCCCCGCCGAGGCCGGTCGCTACCAACTCTACGCCTCACTCGCCTGCCCCTGGGCGCACCGTTCCCTGATCGTCCGCAGGCTGCTCGGGCTCGAGGACACGATCGGGGTCACGATCGTCGACCCGATCCGCGACGAGCGCGGCTGGCGTTTCACGCTGTCGCCGGACGGCCGCGACCCCGTGACCGGCGCGCGGTTCCTCTCCGAGCTCTACACCGCCACCGACCCGTCGTACGAGGGGCGCCACACCGTGCCGTGCGTCTGGGACACCGTGAGCGGGCGGCTCGTCACCAACGACTATCCCCAGATCACGCTGACACTCGAGTCGGCGTTCGCGCCGTTCCACCGGCCCGGCGCGCCCGAGCTGTACCCCGAGGAGCTGCGCGCCGAGATCGACGAGGTGAACGATGAGGTCTTCCACAACGTCAACAACGGCGTCTACAAGGCGGGCATGGCCCAGACCCAGGAGGTGTACGAAGAGGCGTTCGACGCGCTGTTCGCCACGCTCGACCGCCTGGAGGCCCGCCTCGACGGCCACGACTACCTGGTCGGCGACCGGCTGACCGAGGCCGACGTGCGCCTGTACCCGACGCTGGCGCGCTTCGACGCCGTCTACCACGGGCACTTCAAGTGCAACCTGCGGCGGATCATCGATTATCCGCGCCTGTGGGCGTACGCCCGCCGGCTCTACGCCGTTCCCGCGTTCGGCGAGACCACCGACTTCGATCACATCAAGCGGCACTACCACGAGACGCACCGGTTCCTGAACCCGTACGGCATCGTGCCCAAGGGCCCGGCGATCTCGTGGACCTGATCGTCGCCGCACGCCGGAGTACGGTCGACACATGGACGAGTTCGCACTCCGCCTGAACCGTCGGCTCGACTCCGAGGGCGGCCTGGTCTGGTCTCCCTACTCCGTCGCGTCGGCGCTGGCTCTCGCCGCGACCGGCGCACGCGGCCGAACGTACGACGAGCTCGCCGCCGCCCTGGGCGGGGCACCGGGCGAGCTGGGCCTCGCGGAGGCCGCGGCGCTCGACGACGCCGAGATCGCGGTGGCCGACACGCTGTGGCTGCGCGAGGGCCTGCCCGTCGAGGAGGAGTACGAACGCGCGACCGGCGCGGCGCTGCACAGCGCCGACTTCGCCGGCGACCCCGAGGCCGCCCGGCGGGCCATCAACGCGGAGGTCGCCAAGACGACACGCGAGCTCATCCGCGACCTGCTGCCGCCCGGCGCCGTCGACCCCGGCACGGTCGCGGTCATCGTCAACGCGCTGTACCTCAAGGTCGCCTGGCGGATCCCGTTCGCCCGGAGCAACACGATCCCGGCGCCCTTCTACGGCCCCGGCGGACGGCGGCGGGTGCCGACGATGCGCCGCACCGGCCACATGCCGTACGCCGAGGCCGACGGCTGGCGGATGGTCACACTCACGGCCGGGGGCGGCGTGGTCGCGGACGTGCTGCTCGGGCCCGAGGACGGCCCGCCGGCACCGGAGTCGCTCCGCCCGCTGTACGACGCGGCACGGTCGGTCAAGGTCGACCTGGCCGTGCCGAAGTTCCGGGTCGAAGGCCGGGCGAGCCTGACCGAACCCCTAGGCGCCCTGGGCGTACGGACCGCGTTCACCGACGACGCCGACTTCTCCGGCATGACGCCCGAGCCCGTACGTATCGACCGGGTCGAGCACAAGGCCGTACTCGAGGTGGACGAACAGGGCCTGGAGGGCGCGGCGGCCACCGCGGCCGTGATGGTACCGGCGAGCATGGACATGAGCCGCCCCGTGGAGTTCCGCGTCGACCGGCCGTTCCTCGTGGTCGTACGCCATCCGGCCACCGGAGCGATCTACTTCCTCGCCCGCGTCACCGAACCCTGATCACCGACCGCCAGAAGCCCGAGCCCCCGCCCGCCCGCAAGCACTCCCCGCCCGCCCGCAAGCACTCCCCGCCCGCCCAGGGGGGCCGACCCCACTTCCATTGTCAAGGCGGCGGCGCTGCCGCGAAAAGCCCGTCGGAACGGCTGTGGATAACTATCGCGCAGGTGGCGTCACTGGGCAGGCGACGTCACCGGGCAGGCAGGCTCACCCGACAAGCGACCTCACCGGACAGCCAACCTCACTGGACAGGCAGCCTCACAAGGCAGGCAGCCTCAGGCAGCCTCACAAGGCAGGCAGCCTCACAAGGCAGGCAGCCTCACAAGGCAGGCAGCCTCACAAGGCAGGCAGCGTCATCGGGCGGGCAACCTCATCGGGCGGGCAACCTCACCCGACAGGCAACCTCACAAGGCAGGCAACCTCACCGGAAAGGCAGCTCACCCGACAGGCAGCGTCATCAGGCAGGCAGTTCACCCGACAGGCGACCTCACTGGAACGCGCGGCGGTAGGCGTTCGGGCTGAGGCCGGCCACGCGTTTGAACCGGTCGCGGAAGGCGGTCGGTGAGCCGAATCCGACCTGCGCCGCGATGCGGTCGACCGGATGCGTCGTGGTCTCCAGGAGGTGCTGCGCCCGCCGGATCCGGGCGCGGTGCAGCCACTGCAGCGGCGTCGTGCCGGTCTGCTCGCGGAAGCGTCGGTTGAGCGTGCGGGTGCTCATCCCGGCGTGGGCGGCGATCTCGTCGAGTGTCAGGTCGCGGCCGGAGTTGTCCTCCATCCAGCGCAGCACCGGCTCCAGCAGCGAGCCGCGCGGCGTGGGCGGCCGCTCGTGCACGATGAACTGTGCCTGCCCGCCCTCCCGCTCCAGCGCCATCACCGACAGCCGGGCCGCGTCGGCCGCGACGGCCGAGCCGTGGTCGCACCGGATCATGTACAGGCACAGGTCGAGGCCTGCCGCAGCGCCGGCGGAGGTCAGGATCGGACCGTCGTGCACGTACAACACGTCCGGGTCGACCTCCACGGCCGGATACCGCGCGGCCAGGAGCCCGGCGGCCATCCAGTGGGTGGTGGCGCGCCTGCCGTCCAGCAGCCCGGCCGCGGCGAGGGTGAAGGCACCGGCGCAGATCGACGCGATCCGCGTGCCGGCCGTGGCGGCGCGCCGCAGCGCGGCGATCACCTCGGGCGGCGGCGTGGCCGGGGTTGCGACGCCCGGCACGATGATCGTGTCCGCCTCCTCCAGCGCCTCCAGGCCATGGGGCGCGCGGATCGTGAACGCCCCGGCGTCGACCTCCGCCGAGGGCGCGCAGACCCGCAGGCGATAGGGCGACCGCCCGTCGGGCAGGCGCGTACGGCCGAAGGCCTCCAGGGGCGTGGTCAGGTCGAACCCGATCACGCCGTCGAGCGCGAGCACCGCGATCGTGTGCATGGCCGTAACGTACGCCACCACCACTTTCTCGCCAACCACAGCTGACCAGCGGTGTCTCCGACAGCAGCCGCGGTCCGGAACCTGGCAGGAATCCGGTGGAACGTGTCACTTACGCCACTGTCGAGGCCCCGGGACCGGTCCGTAGCGTCATCCCCGCGCCGCCGGCGGCGGCGATCGTCACCGTCCCCACGCTGAAGGCGCATGCATCCGTGACCAAGATCCTTCTCATCGTCCACGTCCTGGCCGCCGTCCTCGCCGTCGGCCCGGTGGCCGTGGCGGCCAGCATGTTCCCCGTCGCGGTGCGCCGGGCGGGCGCCGGGCTCGCCCCCGGCCGGGACGGTCCGGCGATGGCCGGCGCGCGGCTCCTGCACCGCGTCTGCCGCGTCTACGCCGTCGCGGGCGTCGCCGTACCGGTGTTCGGCCTCGCCACCGCGGGCGCCATGCACGTCACGGGCGACACGTGGGTGGTCGTCTCCATCGTCCTCACGGCGCTCGCGGCCGCCGTTCTCGCGCTGCTCGTGCTGCCTCGCCAGCAGGCGCTCCTCGCCGGCGCGACCACCGGCCCGGCCCGGCTCGCCATGTACACGGGGCTGTTCAACATCCTGTGGGCGGCGGTCACCGTCTTGATGATCGTCCGGCCCGGGTCCACCACCGGAGCGTGATCTGTGTCACCTCCGGGCCGCTGCGGCGGCGACCTCCCCGCCGGGGGCCGCGAAAGGACGATCCGGTTGGCTGAACGGCGTTCGGCCTAAAAGAACACGGCCATCCCACCGTCCGCCCTAAAGCTTTATCGCCGCCCGAATTGGCGCGGAATATCCCTATCGGCGGGAGCGCTGTGCATGAACGTGGCCTGTCCACATCGTGAGAACCCCGAGCCATGCATCGTGGACGGTCACGGACGAGTAGCCTTGTCTCGATTACAGATCCACCTGCGAGCGCGGAAGAGGGCGATCTCCGCCGTGTCGACTCAGTCGTCGCGATCCTCCGCCGACCAGGCCACTCCAGACTTCGGTCCCAACGAGTGGCTGGTCGACGAGCTTTATCAGAAGTACCTCGAAGACCCCAACTCGGTTGACCGAGCGTGGTGGAACTTCTTCGCCGATTACCAGCCGGACCGCCCGGCCAAGGCCATCGACGGCGCGGCCGCCTCTCCTCCGACACCCGCTCCCACGGCTCCCTCCGCCCCCACGGCTCCCGCACCGGAGCACAAGCCCGCTCCCGCCCCGAAGGCCGAGCCGACGCCGGCCGCGAAGGCGCCCGAGAAGCCGGCCAAGAAGGCCGCCCCCGCGCCCCAGATCCCCGGCGGAGCCGAGGAGGTGCGCCTGCGCGGCGTCGCCGCCCGTACGGTCACCAACATGGAGGCCAGCCTGGCCGTGCCGACCGCGACGAGCGTGCGCGCGGTGCCCGCCAAGCTGCTGATCGACAACCGCATCGTCATCAACAACCACCTCAAGCGCGGGCGGGGCGGCAAGGTCTCCTTCACGCACCTGATCGGGTACGCCCTGGTCAAGGCTTTGCAGGCCATGCCGGAGATGAACGCCTCCTACGCCGAGGTGGACGGCAAGCCCACGCTGATCCGCCCCGAGCACGTCAACTTCGGCCTGGCGATCGACCTGAAGAAGGACGACGGCCAGCGGCAGCTCGTGGTGCCCAACATCAAGAACGCCGAGACCCTCGACTTCCGCCAGTTCTGGGCGGCGTACGAAGAGGTCGTGCGCAAGGCGCGGGGCAACAAGCTGACGATCGACGACTACGCCGGCACCACGATCAGCCTCACCAACCCCGGCACGATCGGCACGGTGCACTCGGTGCCCCGCCTCATGCCCGGCCAGGGCACGATCATCGGCGTGGGCGCGATGGAGTACCCCGCCGAGTACGCCGGCACGTCCGAGGAGTCGCTGGCCCGCCTCGGCATCAGCAAGGTCATGACGCTGACCTCGACGTATGACCACCGCATCATCCAGGGCGCCCAGTCCGGTGACTTCCTGCGCGTCGTCCACCAGCTCCTGCTCGGCGCGGACGAGTTCTACGACGAGCTCTTCGAGGCGCTGCGCATCCCGTACGAGCCGGTCCGCTGGGTCCAGGACATCAGCGCCACCCACGAGGACGACGTCGCCAAGGTCGCCCGGGTGCACGAGCTGATCCACGCCTACCGCGTGCGCGGCCACCTCATGGCCGACACCGACCCGCTGGAGTACACCCAGCGCCGCCACCCCGACCTCGACGTCCTCAAGCACGGCCTCACCCTGTGGGACCTGGAGCGCGAGTTCGCCACGGGCGGGTTCGGCGGCAAGCCGACGATGAAGCTGCGCGACATCCTCGGCGTGCTGCGCAACTCCTACTGCCGCACGGTCGGCATCGAGTACATGCACATCCAGGAGCCCGACGAGCGGGCCTGGATCCAGGCGCGCGTCGAGATCCCGCCGGAAAAGCCCGACCGCGAGGAGCAGAAGCACATCCTCGGGCGGCTCAACACCGCCGAGGCGTTCGAGACGTTCCTGCAGACCAAGTTCGTCGGCCAGAAGCGCTTCTCCCTCGAGGGCGGCGAGTCGCTCATCCCGCTGCTCGACTCGGTGATCACCGCGGCCGCGCAGGAGCACCTCGACGAGGTCGTCATCGGCATGGCCCACCGCGGCCGGCTCAACGTCCTCGCCAACATCGTCGGCAAGTCCTACGGCCAGATCTTCGGCGAGTTCGAGGGCAACCTCGACCCGCGCAGCGCGCAGGGCTCCGGCGACGTGAAGTACCACCTCGGCGCCGACGGCGACTTCGTGGCCCGCGACGGCTCGAAGATCCGCACCTCGCTCGTGGCCAACCCGAGCCACCTGGAGACCGTCGACCCGGTCGCCGAGGGCGTCGTCCGCGCCAAGCAGGACGTCCTCGACCTCGGCGAGGGCGAGTTCACGGTGATGCCGATCCTCATCCACGGCGACGCGGCCTTCGCCGGCCAGGGCGTCGTGGCCGAGACGCTCAACCTCTCCCAGCTCCGCGGCTACCGCACCGGCGGCACCGTGCACATCGTCGTGAACAACCAGGTCGGCTTCACGACCGCCCCGGAGTACTCCCGGTCGAGCGTGTACGCCACGGACGTGGCGCGCATGATCCAGGCGCCGATCTTCCACGTGAACGGCGACGACCCCGAGCAGTGCGCGCGGGTCGCCCGGCTGGCGTTCGAATACCGCCAGGCGTTCAACAAGGACGTCGTCATCGACCTGATCTGCTACCGGCGACGCGGTCACAACGAGACCGACAACCCGTCGTTCACGCAGCCGCTGATGTACGACCTGATCGACGCCAAGCGCTCGGTCCGCAAGCTGTACACCGAGGCGCTGATCGGCCGCGGCGACATCAGCGTCGAGGAGGCCGAGCAGGCGCTCCGCGACTACCAGTCGCAGCTGGAGCGGGCCTTCTCCGAGACGCGCGAGGCCACCAACCAGCCGCCGCAGGACAGCTTCACCAAGCCCGACACCGAGCGCATCCCCGTCGATCACCAGGGTGTGCCCACGGCCATCTCGGACGAGACGGTCAAGCGCATCGTCGACACGCAGCTCAACCTGCCGGAGGGCTTCACCCCGCACCCGCGGGTGCAGCCGCTGGTGCAAAAGCGTGCGCAGATGATCGAGGACAACGCGATCGACTGGGCGACCGGTGAGATGTTCGCGTTCGGCTCGCTGCTCATCGACGGGCGGCCCGTACGCGTGGTCGGTCAGGACACCCGCCGGGGCACGTTCGGCCAGCGGCACGCGGTGCTGTTCGACCGCAGGACCGGCGAGGAGTACACCCCGCTCAAGCAGTTCGGTCAGGGCACCTCGAAGTTCTACGTGCACGACTCGCTGCTCAGCGAGTACGCCGCGATGGGCTTCGAGTACGGCTACTCGATGACCCGGCCCGACGCTCTGGTCTGCTGGGAGGCCCAGTTCGGCGACTTCGCCAACGGCGCCCAGTCGATCCTGGACGAGTACATCTCCTCGGGCGAGCAGAAGTGGGGCCAGCGCTCCTCGGTCGTGTTGCTGCTGCCGCACGGCTACGAGGGGCAGGGCCCGGACCACTCCTCGGCCCGCATCGAGCGCTACCTCCAGCTGTGCGCGCAGGACAACATGACGGTGGCGCAGCCGAGCACGCCCGCCAACTACTTCCACCTGCTGCGCTGGCAGGCGCTGTCGCCGCGGGAGAAGCCGCTGATCGTGTTCACGCCGAAGCAGCTGCTGCGGCTCAAGGCGGCGACGTCGGCGACGTCGGAGTTCACCTCCGGCTCGTTCCGCCCGGTGATCGGCGAGACGGCGGAGCTCGGCCAGGTGCGCCGCATCCTGCTCACCACCGGCCGGCTCTACTACGACCTGGTCGGCGCGCGGGACAAGGCCGGCGACACCACGACGGCGATCGTCCGGGTCGAGCGGCTCTACCCGCTGCCGGTCGATGAGATCAAGGCGGAGCTGGCCAAGTACCCTGCGGACGCCGAGCTGATCTGGGTGCAGGACGAGCCCGCCAACATGGGGGCCTGGACGTTCATGTCGCTGAAGCTGCCCGCGCACCTGGAGGGCCGCGAGCTCAAGCGGGTGTCCCGCCGGGCCAGTTCGTCGCCCGCCGTCGGGTCGGCGAAGATGCACGCGGCCGAGCAGCAGGGCCTGCTCGCCGCCCTGTTCGGCGAACGCTGAGAGACGGCCACCGGGCCCTCGCTCGTACGTGAGGGCCCGCGCGGTATGCGCCGCGGCCCCGCACCCGACCGGTGCGGGGCCGCGGCGCATACCGGCTGCTACGTTGGGCGCCGTCCAGACCACCATCCGACGATTGCGAACGTGGACCCATGTACTTCACCGACCGAGGTATCGAAGAGCTCGCCGAACGCCGCGGCGAGGAAGAGGTCTCGCTCGCATGGATGGCCGACCGACTCCGGGAGTTCGTCGACCTGAACCCGGAGTTCGAGACGCCGGTCGAGCGCCTCGCGACCTGGCTGGCGCGGCTCTCCGACGAAGACGACGACTGAGCGGCGTCCGGCGCACCCGCCATGCATCCCCTCAGACGCGATACATCTTGAACTTTCCGGAAACGCGACATATCTTGTTTGACAGAGCGTTCCGACGGAAGGGAAGACCCAATCATGGCGCGCTGGACGGTCGACGAGCCGACGAAAATCGACTTCGACGGAGTGGTCGCCCTCAAGGCGAACATCGTGGCGGGCACCGTCTCCGTGCTGCCGACCAGTGAGCGCCCCGCCCTGCATGTGAGCGAGGTCTCCGGCCACCCGCTCGAGGTCGTGCACGAGGCGGGCATGCTGACCATCAGCCAGAAGAGCAACGGAGTCGAAGGCGTCTTCCGCTGGCTGCAGAACACCCGCGGGCGTACCGCGATCACCATCACGGTCCCCGCGGACTGCCCGGTCACCCTCAACCTGGTCACCGCGAACGCCGTCATCAACGGCATGTCGGGTCGCGTGTCGGTCAAGACCGCCTCGGGCGACGTGACCCTCGACGGCGTGACCGGTTCGATCGACGCCAATACCGCGACCGGCGCGGTCGAGGCGCACGGCGTCGACGGCTCGATGACCTTCAACTCCGTGTCCGGCGACCTGGCCCTGGCCCGCGGCATGGTCGATCGGCTGAGCGCCCACTCCGTGAGCGGGCGGATCACCACCGACGTCGACCTCCACGACAGCGCCGGCGTGCAGATCAGGACCGTCTCCGGCGAGGTCACCATGCGCCTGCCGGCGGCCACCTCCGCCAAGGTCTCCCTGCTGTCCGTGAGCGGCCGCATCGACGCGGGGTTCGACGGCCTCGGCCGGCAGGAGCCCCCTGTCGGCAAGAGCATCACCGGTACGCTCGGCGGCGGGGCGGCCTCTCTCAACGTCAACTCGGTCTCCGGCGCGATCACTCTGCTGAGCCGCCCCGATCCCGATGCACTGAAGCGAGAAGGAGCACACGACCGATGAGTCCCGTGTTCGGCCACGGCCGGCTGAGGCTGTACCTGCTGAAGCTGCTCGAAGAGAGCCCACGACACGGCTATGAGGTCATCCGGCTGCTCCAGGATCGCTTCCTCGGCGTCTACTCGCCCTCGCCCGGCACCATCTACCCGCGCCTCGCCCGGCTGGAGGAGGAGGGGCTCGTCACCCACGAGGTCGTCAAGGGCAAGAAGGTCTACCGGCTGACCGACGCGGGCCGCGCCGAACTCGAGCGGCGCATGGACGAGCTCGCCGAGCTGGAGGAGGAGCTGACCGAGTCGGTCCGCGACATCGCCCGCGAGGTGCAGGAGGACGTCCGCGACACCGTACGCTCGCTGCGCGAGGAGCTGACCCAGGCCGCGCGCGAGATGCGCAAGCAGGGCCCGGTCGGCGCGACGCAGAACATCAAGACCACCACGCAGCGGCAGAAGGACGAGTGGAAGCGCCAGAAGGAGCAGTGGAAGGACCACAAACGCGCGTTGAAGGAGGAGTGGCGGCACACCTGGGAGGACGCCTGGGCCACCGCCACCGGCACCCCGGACGACGCCGCCCGCATCAAGCTGGAGCGCACGCTTCGCCGGTTCGTCGAGGACGTCCGCGCCGCCGCACACGACGGTGTGAGCGATGACCAGCTCGCCCGGACCCGCGACCTGCTCGCCGAGACCTCCGAGCGCCTCCGCACCGAGGTCTTCCCCCCGGAGCAGCAGGACCCGCCTCAGGCAGGCGGAGTGACCGACCGCCGGTAAGAAGCCCGTGGGGCCTCCGCAGAGCCCGTACGGGCCCGCGCCGGGGCGGCACGCGTCCGTCAGGGCGTGAAGACGATCTTTCCGAAGAGGTCGCCCTCGGCCATCGCGGCGAAGCCGTCGCGGGCCTCGGACAGCGGCAGCACGCGGTCGATCTTCGGGCGTACGCCGGTGACGTCGAGGAAGCGCGCGAGCCGTACGAGCTGGTCGCGGGTGCCCATGGTCGAGCCCACCACCGAGAGCTGCAGGAAGAACACGCGGTTGAGCTCGGCCGGTGGCACCTGGCCGCTGGTGGCGCCGGAGACGACGATACGGCCGCCGGGGCGCAGCGACTTCAGCGAGTGGCTCCACGTGGCCTCGCCGACCGTCTCGATGACCGCGTCCACGCGCTCGGGCAGCCGGGCGCCGGACTCGAACGCCTGGTCCGCGCCGAGCCGAAGTGCCCGCTCACGCTTCTCGCCGCTGCGGCTCGTGGCCCACACGCGGTATCCGGCCGCCGAGCCCAGCGCGATCGCGGCCGTCGCGACACCGCCGCCCGCACCCTGCACGAGGACGGTCGTCCCGGGCTCCAGCCCGGCCTTGTCGAACAGCATGCGGTAGGCGGTGAGCCATGCGGTGGGCAGGCAGGCCGCCTCTTCGAACGACAGCGAGGCCGGCTTGGGCACGAGGTTGCGCCGGGGGACGGCGACCTTCTCGGCGAACGTCCCGTCGTAGGTCTCCGACAGCAGCGACCGCTTCGGGTCGAGCGTCTCGTCTCCCCCACCGCGCTCGGGATCGCCGACCACCGAGTGGACGATCACCTCGTTGCCGTCATCGTCGACCCCGGCCGCGTCGCAGCCGAGGATGATCGGCAGCCGGTCCGCACGAATCCCGACGCCGCGGAGCGTCCAGACGTCGTGGTGGTTGAGCGCGGTGGCCTTGACGGTCACGGTCGTCCAGCCCTCGGGCGCCGTGGGCTCGGGACGCTCCCCGAGCTCCAGACCGTTCAGCGGATTGTCGGCATCGATGCGTGCTGCGGTGACGGCGAACATGATCCGCACTGTAGTTCACCGGCCGTCGGCCGCCGCTCCCCCGGGCACCCGGTTCTCCCAGAACGACGGCCCGTACCCCCTCAAGCCGGAGTACGGGCCGTCGTCTTCGTCACGCGGCTAGATGCGGGCGACGCCCTCTTCGCGGGCCTGGTCGGCGACCGCCTTGGTCACCGCGGGGGCGACGCGCTCGTCGAACGGGCTCGGGATGATGAAGTCCTCCGCCAGCTCGTCGCCGACCACGTCCGCCAGGGCGGTGGCCGCCGCCAGCTTCATGCCCTCGGTGATCGAGTGGGCCCGTACGTCGAGGGCGCCGCGGAACACGCCCGGGAAGGCCAGCACGTTGTTGATCTGGTTCGGGAAGTCGCTCCGCCCGGTGGCGACGACACGCGCGTGGCGGCGGGCGACCTCCGGACGGATCTCCGGGTCGGGGTTGGACAGGGCGAACACGATGGCGTCGTCGGCCATCGCCTCCACGCAGTCCTCGCGGATGGTGCCGCCGGAGAGTCCGAGGAAGACGTCGGCGCCGACCAGGGCGTCTTCGGTGGAGCCCTTGAGCTGCGCCCGGTTGGTGTCGCCGGCGAGCTTCTGCTTGATCGGGTTGAGGCCGTCGCGTCCGTCGTAGATGAGCCCCTTGCTGTCGGAGACGGCGATGTCGCCGATGCCGGCCTCCAGCAGGATGCGCGTGACGGCGACGCCCGAGGCGCCGGCCCCGGCCACGACCGCGCGCATCGACGACAGCGGCTTGCCGGTCAGCCGGGAGGCGTTGCGCAGCGCGGCGAGCACCACGATCGCGGTGCCGTGCTGGTCGTCGTGGAAGACCGGGATGTCGAGCGCGGCCCGCAGGCGGTCCTCGATCTCGAAGCAGCGCGGCGCGCTGATGTCCTCGAGGTTGATGCCGCCGAAGCTCGGCGCGAGCCGGATCACCGTCTCGACGAGGTCGTCGGCGTCGGTGCAGTCGAGGCAGATCGGCACGGAGTCCAGACCGCCGAACTCCTTGAACAGCAGCGACTTGCCCTCCATCACGGGCATGGCCGCGGCGGGGCCGATGTCGCCCAGCCCGAGTACCGCGGTGCCGTCGGTGACCACCGCCACCACTTTGGAGACCCAGGTGTAGTCGTGCGCGAGTTCGGGATCGTCGGCGATCGCCGTGCAGACGCGGGCGACGCCGGGCGTGTAGGCGAGTGAGAGATCGTCCCGGTCGCGGACCGGGACGGTCGAGCGCACCTCGAGCTTGCCCCCTCGGTGCAGTGCGAAGGCCGGGTCGGCGTCGTAGTCGCGCTCGACGGATGGAGCAGACTTGGGTTGGTCAGGCTTAGATTGATCGGGCTTGGCAGCCACAGCGACCCCTGCTATTTCGTGACAATACGGGCAGACATCCTTGTCATCCCTGGGTCAACGGGCGGCGTGGACGTCTCTCGGAGTACGGGGGTCACCCGTTCACCGATTGAACCACACCATCCGGCAGACCCCAGGCCGGGGACCGTACCACCCGCGAACGCGGCGGCGCGCCGCGGCATTCGGACCCGTCCGTAAAGGGTTTATGCCATTGTTGGTCCCGCTTAGAGCGTGCCCGTCACACATGCCACCTAAGCCACTTACCTGTACGCCCACACCCTCCGTCCCCAGGAGGACGCTCTGTTCCCCCGGCCCATCGTCCGTCGCGCGGCCGCGGCGGCCTTCATCATCCTGCTCGGAATCCCCGCGATCACCGCCTGCCGGAACACCTCGACCGGCCCCCTCGGCGGCATCCAGCGGGCAGGAAGGATCCTCATCGCCACCGACGCCCTGTACCCCCCGAACGAGTTCAAGCGCGGCGACCAGATCGTCGGGTTCGACGTCGATCTCGGCACCGCCCTCGCCCGCAAGCTCGGCGTCAGGGCGGAGTTCCAGGACGTACGGTTCGACACGATCCTGCGGGCCCTCGACCAGGGCAAGTACGACATCGGCCTCTCCTCGTTCACCGACACCCGTGAGCGCGAGGGCCGGTTCGACTTCGTCACGTACCTCTCGGCGGGCACGATGCTCATGGTCCCGAAGGGCAACCCGCGGCGGCTGCGGCCCGACGGCCTGTCGCTGTGCGGCAAGAAGATCGCGGTGGAGAAGGGCACCACGCAGGAAGAGGAGATCTCCCGCAAGGACGTGACCCGGCCCGGTGCCGGGATCCGGACCGACGCCTGCCGCAGCGCCGGCCGGCCGGCCCCGATCCGCCTGGCCTACGACGACCAGGAGGCCGCCAACGAGGCCCTCGCGAAGGGTGAGGCCGACGCCTCGCTCACCGACTCACCGGCGGCGATCTACGGGGCGAAGGAGTCGGGCGGCCGCATCGAGTGCGCCGGCTCCCCGTACGCGACCGCCCTGTACGGCATCGCGATCCCCAAGCGCGCGAGCGACCTGCGCGACGCGATCTTCAAGGCGATGAAGACGCTGATGTCCGACGGCACCTACCGGCGGCTCACCGCGCAGTGGGGCCTGTCCACGGGTGCGGTGCCCGATACGCGGATCAACGCCGCCGAGTAGACGTTGCGTGATTGTTTCAAGGCAGTAATCCCACTTGAGGCGGTGTTGCGCCAAGATGTCCCCCATTGTTCTTGCAATCCTTCGGGACATCCCCCGACCACACATGGAGGGACGCCGTGCACACCGGTCCTCTGCGCCGCCGCGGCATCGCGTTGGGCATCACAGTCATCGCGGGCGCCCTCGCGCTGTCCGCGTGTAACGCCAAGACCACCACGCCGGGCAAGAAGAGCGCGCTCGACACGATCAAGAAGAACGGCAAGCTCGTCATCGCCACGGACGCGTCGTACGCGCCCAACGAGTTCAAGCAGAACGGGCAGGTCGTCGGCTTCGACATCGACCTGGGCAGCGCGATCGCCAAGAAGCTCGGCGTCCAGGCGGAGTTCCAGGACGTCAAGTTCGACAACATCCTTCCGGCGCTGCAGAGCAAGAAGTACGACATCAGCCTGTCGTCCTTCACCGACAACAAGCAGCGTGAGCAGAGCTTCGACTTCGTGACCTACTTCTCCGCGGGCACCGGCCTGATGGTGAAGGCGGGCAACCCGCTGAAGCTCTCCCCCGACGACCTGTCGCTGTGCGGCAAGAAGATCGCGGTGGAGAAGGGCACCACGCAGGAGGACGAGCTGACGCCCAAGTCGAGCGCCAAGCCCGACGCCGGCGCCCGCGTGGACAAGTGCAAGCAGGGCGGCAAGCCGGCCCCGGTGAAGGTCTCCCTCGACGACCAGAACGCCGCCAACCTGGCGCTCGGCAACGGCCGCGCCGACGCCGTACTGGCCGACTCCCCCGTCGCCTCGTACGCGGCCAAGGAGTCGAACGGCAAGTTCGTCATCGCGGGCAAGGCCTACGACACCGCGCCGTACGGCATCGCGATCCCCAAGAACGAGAACGAGCTGCGGGACGCGATCCAAAAGGCGGTCAAGGACCTGATCACCGACGGCACCTACAAGCAGCTGACCGACAAGTGGGGCATCTCCGACGGTGGTATCACCGACCCCAAGGTCAACGGCGCCGCCGGCTGAGGACGCCGTGACCGAGCGAAGCGAGGGAACCAATAAACGGCACTCCGGTCACGGCGCCGATGAGGGAGGCCCCGTGACCGACATCGACACGACGGAACCGGTGCGGCCTGAGACGATCAAGGCCGTGCCGGTCCGGCACCCGGGCAGATGGGTCAGCGCGGCGATCATCCTGGTGCTCGCCGCGATGCTCGTCCACATGCTGTTCACCAACCCGAACCTGGACTGGTCGACGTTCGGGAAGTACTTCTCCGACGGCAGCATCCTCAAGGGCCTGGTGGCGACGCTCGAGCTGACCGTGATCGCGATGGCGATCGGCATCGTCGGCGGCGTGATCCTCGCGCTGATGCGCCTGTCGGCCAACCCGATGCTGTCCTCGGCGGCGTGGCTGTACATCTGGTTCTTCCGCGGCACGCCGGTGCTGGTGCAGCTGATCTTCTGGTTCAACATCAAGGCCCTGTTCGGCGACATCTCGATCGGCATCCCGTTCGGCCCGATGTTCATCACCTGGGACGTCAACAGCCTGGTCACCACGTTCGTCGCGGCGATCCTGGGCCTCGGCCTGAACGAGGCGGCGTACATGTCGGAGATCGTCCGGGCCGGCATCCTGTCCGTGGACGAGGGCCAGACCGAGGCCGCACATGCCCTCGGCATGCGACGCCTGAAGGTCATGCGGCGGATCGTGCTGCCGCAGGCGATGCGGGTGATCATCCCGCCGACCGGCAACGAGACGATCTCGATGCTGAAGACCACGTCGCTGGCGTCCACGGTGGCCTTCACCGAGTTGCTGAAGGCCGGCGAGGACATCTTCAACGCCAACTACCGGACCATCCCCCTGCTGATCGTGGTGAGCGTCTGGTACATCATCGTCACCTCGGTGCTGTCGGTCGGCCAGTACTACCTGGAGCGGTACTTCGGCCGGGGCTCCTCCCGCGAGCTGCCCCCGACCCCGCTCCAGCGGCTACGGCGCAACCTCACGACGTTCCACGTCACACCGCCGCGGGTGCCGGAGAGGGGGACCTCATGAGCGAACCGCAGGACAGCGTCGGTTCCGGCGCCGGGCCGATGGTCCGGGCGGAGGGCGTCCACAAGTTCTTCGGCCGGCTCCACGTGCTGCGCGGCATCGACCTGGAGGTCGAGTCCGGGGAGGTCATGTGCGTCATCGGCCCCTCGGGCTCGGGCAAGTCGACCTTCCTGCGCTGCATCAACCACCTGGAGAAGATCGACTCGGGCCGGCTCTGGGTGGACGGCGACCTCGTGGGCTATCGCCAGCGCGGCGAGAAACTGCACGAGATGCGCGAGAAGGAGGTCGCGGCGCAACGACGGGACATCGGCATGGTGTTCCAGCGCTTCAACCTGTTCCCGCACATGACCGCGCTGGAGAACATCATGGAGGCGCCGATCCAGGTCAGGGGCGAGCCGAAGGCCACCGTCCGCGAACGCGCGATGAGCCTGCTCGACCGCGTCGGCCTGTCGGACAAGGTCGCCAGCTACCCGTCACAGCTGTCCGGCGGGCAGCAGCAGCGGGTCGCGATCGCGCGGGCGCTGGCCATGGAGCCGAAGCTCATGCTGTTCGACGAGCCGACGAGCGCACTCGACCCCGAACTGGTCGGGGACGTGCTCGACGTGATGCGGCAACTCGCCGTGGACGGCATGACGATGGTCGTGGTGACACACGAGATGGGCTTCGCCCGCGAGGTCGGCGACTCTCTCGTGTTCATGGACGCCGGCGCGATCGTCGAACAGGGCCGCCCACGCGATGTACTGAGCGACCCCCAGCACCAGCGCACGCAGGACTTCCTGTCCAAGGTCCTCTGAGAGGGTGGCGGCGGAGTTATCCACAACCCGCCGCCACCCCTCCCCTCGCCGAGACGCCCGCTGGACAATGGGATTGGGGTCGGCCCCCCGGGTCGGGCGGGGTCCATCGGGCGGGGTCCATCGGGCGGGGTCCATCGGGCGGAGCCCGCTCGGGTCGGGTGTTGCTGGTCGAGTGGTGATTGCGGGGGGGCGGGGGTCTCACGGCAGTGGTGGTGTGGCCTGTTTGATGTACGGCGCTGATGGTGAGGTCGCGCAAGATTGCCGTAGCGCGGGGTGCGGTGCAGGTGGGACAGGTGTCCTCGCTGTAGATCACGTCGTGGATCCGGGGCAGTCTGATTTCGGCTGCCGGTGGCCGCGCAGGTAGGCGCCGGAGGTCAGGCTGGTGATGCCGTAGGCGGTCCGGGGTGTGGCAGGTGCCGGTGGTGTGGCCGGTTCGGCGGCGGGTGATCTGGAAGATGTACCTGGAAGTCGAGGTCCTCAAGGGCAGGACTTCGACGATGCGTTGTTCCAGACGGCCGTGATCGATGCCGGTTCTGGTGTGATGCGCAGCGTTCGGCCAGGCCATGGTGGTCGGCCTGGCGTACGGGCGGCGATGCTTGCGTTCGATGAGGACGTGGCCGGCTTTGGCGCTGGTCAGGTAACGGGCGTGAGGCCTGGCGGGGTGCAGCGACGGGCGGGCGCGTATCGCAGGCGGGCGGTGTCGGTTGAGGCACGCGAAAGACGCGGCAATATCAAGGGGCAAATACGCCGTTACCCGGCAAGTCGGGCTTCCTCTCACGAGCGGCGTGGAGTGTAATAGCCGGACAGCACCACAGCCTCTGCCTCGTGGTAGGAGCGGCCCGTGGATCTCGCGTCGTACGCCGAGCTGGCGGTCCGGCTGGTGAACACCCGGACGCCCGAAGGCGACCGCCTGGGGGATCTCGACGCGCTCCGGGAACTGCTCACGGCCGGTCCGCACCTGTCCGGGCGGATCGGCAGGTCGGATCTCGAGGCGATGGTGCAACTGCGGGCGGACCTTCGTTCGATCTTCGAGTCGGTGACCGAGGGCGATGAGGACGGGGCCGCGGAGGGCATCAACTCCCTGCTGCTCCAGCATCCGGTGCACCCCCAGATCTCCGCCCACGACGGGCAGCGTTGGCACCTGCACATCACCGAGGGCGGTTCGGTGCCCGACCGGTACGCCGCCGGGGCGGCCATGGGGCTGGCGGTCTACGTCTCCGCCGAGGGGCTCGACCGGCTCGCGATCTGCCACGCGGCGCCGTGCCGCAACGTCTTCATCGACACGTCGTCGAACCGGTCCCGCCGCTACTGCTCCGACCACTGTGCCGGACGGGCCGAGCCCGGCGTGCGCGCGGTCGCTCAGGGCGGGCCGAGCCGCAACGACGGTCTCGGCCAGTAGCGCAGCACGACGCGCCCGACGATCAGTCCGTCGGGCACCGCGCCGAAGTCCCAGCTGTCCTGGCGGCCCGCCGCGCGCTGGTTGTCGCTCTCGAGCCACCAGCCGCCCGCCTCGCGCCGTACGGCCCGCTTGACGATCAGCAGATCCCGGCGGGGGTGACGCGCCACCACGACGCTGCCGGGGACGATCCGTGCGCCAGGGCGTACGAGCAGCCAGTCTCCGGGACGCAGCGCGGGCAGCATCGATTCGCCCGTCACTTCGACCGCTCGCATGATGAACCTCTCCGCTCAGGGGTAGGGGGCCAGGAGTAGTGTCTTGTATTCGCAGCACGCTCTACGAGAGACAACGGAAGGACACGCAGGTGCTTGCACGATTTCTGCGCCCCAAGGCCACGGTGTCCGCACACTGTGACCTGCCCTGCGGCATCTACGACCCGGCCCAGGCCCGGATCGAGGCCGAGTCGGTCAAGGCGATCATCGAGAAGTACGAGTCCAACGAGGACCCGGTCTTCCGCGCCCGCGCGCTGATCATCAAGGAGCAGCGCTCCGAGCTGGTCAAGCACCACCTCTGGGTCCTGTGGACCGACTACTTCAAGCCTCCGCACTTTGAGAAGTACCCGCAGCTCCACCAGCTGTTCAACGAGGCCACCAAGCTCGCCGGCGCCACCGGCACCAAGGGCGGCGTCGACACGGCGAAGGCCGACGAGCTCCTCGCGAAGATCGACGAGATCAGCAAGATCTTCTGGGAGACCAAGAACGCCTGAGAACTCCCGATTCGTAGCAGAACGGGGCTCCCAAGCGATCTTTGCGGTCGCGACGGCGAGGGCCGCCCGCGGGTCATCCGCGGGCACGGTCCTCGCCGTGTCCGTTTCAAGCTTGGTAACCGCACGATTCCGCCGGTCAGCCCGCGATTTCGCGCATATGGGCACGACTCCAGCGACCCGCCGGCGGACCCGCGACTTGCAGTGGAAAGATCCCTTGGGGATATGCAGGCGCGCCGGACGCGCGAGTAGGTGCGCGCAAGCGGTAGTTTCAAGGAAGCGGGAAGCCCCAACTAGGGAGTGACGTGACCGAGGAAACCGCAGCCATGCCGGCCAGTCTTTCTGACGTCCGCGATGTGGTGACCGTGCGGCTGCCGGCTGACAGCGCCTATTTGTCCGTGCTGCGCACAGCGACGGCCGGGCTGGCGGCGCGTCTCGACTTCAACCTTGACGAGATCGAGGATCTGCGCATAGCGATCGACGAGGCGTGCGCGATGCTCCTCGCCCAGGCGGTTCCCGGCACCGACCTGACGTGTGAGTTCGAGCTGACCGACGATGCGATGAGCATCGGGGTGTCGGTGCTCACCGTCGACGGCCGGCAGCCGAGTCGTGACACCTTCGCGTGGACGGTCCTGAGCTCACTCGCCGGCGACGTCGACGCCGAGGTCGGCGCCGACGACCGGGTGACGATCGTCCTGCAGAAACGGCGCGGGCAGACGACGTGACCAGAGTCCAAGCGGCACAGCACCGCCCGGCCGGCCCGTCGCATGAGTCCCGAGCCGCGAGGCGAGGTGCTCACATGACCGAGCGAAGCGAAGGAGTCAAGAGGCACAGCACCTTGGTCGTGGGGCCGACGGAGGAGGCCTCATGACCGAGAAGACGACCGTGGCGGGCAACGAGCACAGCGTG
Source organism: Actinoallomurus acaciae (assembly GCF_042429965.1). Classification (NCBI taxonomy): domain Bacteria; kingdom Bacillati; phylum Actinomycetota; class Actinomycetes; order Streptosporangiales; family Thermomonosporaceae; genus Actinoallomurus; species Actinoallomurus acaciae. Next base: position 5,118 of record NZ_JBHLZP010000086.1, on the reverse strand, counting down.
CCGGACCGCGCCCGGGCACGCATGCTGTTCGAACGCCTCACCACACTTCCCGAGGGCGACCCGGAACGCCAGCGCATCCGCGACGAGCTGGTCGAGCTGCACCTCCCGCTCGTGGAGTACCTCGCGCGCCGGTTCCGCAACCGCGGCGAGTGGCTCGACGACCTGATCCAGGTGGCGACGATCGGCCTGATCAAGTCCATCGACCGCTTCGACCTCGAACGCGGGGTGGAGTTCTCCACGTACGCGACGCCGACGATCGTCGGTGAGATCAAGCGTCACTTCCGCGACAAGGGATGGGCGGTCCGCGTCCCCCGGCGGCTCCAGGAGCTCAAGCTGTCGCTGACCAAGGCGATCAGCGACCTCGCCCAGCGCGAGGGCCGCGCGCCGACCGTCAGCGAGCTGGCCCAGCACCTGCAGATGAGCGAGGAGGAGGTGCTGGAGGGGCTGGAGTCGGCCAACGCCTACTCCACGGTCTCCCTGGACGCCCCCGACTCCGGCGACGAGGACGCGCCGGCGGTCGCCGACTCGCTCGGCATCGTCGACGACGCCCTTGAGGGCGTCGAATACCGCGAGTCGCTCAAACCGCTGCTGGAAAAGCTGCCCGCGCGCGAGAAGCGCATCCTGTTGCTGCGGTTCTTCGGCAACATGACGCAGTCGCAGATCGCGGCCGAGCTGGGCATCTCCCAGATGCACGTGTCCCGGCTCCTGGCCCGCACCCTCGCCCAACTGCGGGACGGCCTCACCGCCGACGACTGAGAGAAGGCCGCCCGGGAGCCGAGGGTTCCCGGGCGGTTTTTCTTCAGTCCTGGTCGAGGGCCCGCGTGGTGGGCGGGCTCAGCAGCGCCGCCGCCGCGGCGAGGGCCACCACGATGAGGACGACGCCGATGATCTGCCGGCTGCTCTTGATCATCGAGACCGCCGCGATCACCGCGAAGATCTGGGTCAGCAGGGCCGGCGCACGTCCCCAGCGGCGCACCTGCCACAGCCCACGGCCGACCGCGACGATGCCGACACCGGCGGCGATCGCCATGACGGCCAGGACGATCGCGCTGGCCAGATCGTTCGGGCTGCCGACGATCGCCTCGGCGCCGACGTACAGGCCGACCGCCGCCACGGCGGCCCCCTCGACGGCCTCGATGACCGCCGCCGTACTCAGTGTGATGGGACGTGTGGACACAGCCCAGAACACTATCCGGATCAACGGGGCCCGGTCCCCGAGGGTGCGCGATCGGCGCAAGGCCGGTGGAAGCTACTCTTTTGCACGTGCGTGCACTTCTCATCGCCAATCCCAAGGCGACGACCACGTCCCGGCGAGCCCGTGACGTGCTGATGCGCGCGTTCGCCGGCGAGGTGCGCCTCGAGCTCGCCGAGACCCAGCGACGCGGTCACGCCACCGAGCTCGCCGCGCAGGCGGCCGCCGAAGGGTACGACGTGGTGATCGCGCTGGGCGGCGACGGCACGGTGAACGAGGCGGTCAACGGCCTGCTCACCAACGGCCCCGCCCCGGACGGGCCCGCGCTCGCGATCGTGCCGACCGGCAGCGCCAACGTGTTCGCCCGCGCGCTCGGCATGCAGAACAACCCGCTCGACGCCGCAGGACAGGTGCTGGAGGCGCTGCGCGCCGGCCGCAGCCGTACGGTCGGGCTCGGCCAGGCCGGCACCCGCTACTTCACCTTCTGCGCGGGCATGGGGCTGGACGCCGAGGTGGTGCACGCGGTCGAGAGGCTGCGCGACTCGGGGTCGCGCGCCTACTCCACGCTGTACGCGCGCACCGCGCTGCGGCAGTACTTCGTGCTGACGGACCGCCGCCGGCCGGCGCTCACGCTGGAGGCGCCGTCCAAGCCCCCGCTCGGCCACATCTTCATCGGCATCGTCTCCAACACCGCGCCCTGGACGTACGCCGGGCGGTGGCCGATCGACCCGAGCCCGCGGGCGAGTTTCGCCACCGGGCTGGACCTGTTCGCGCTGCGCAGGTTCGACCTGCTGTCGACGCTGGGGGTGATGGCACAGATCGTGCCGCCGTTCAACCGGCTCCCCCGGGGCGGTCACATCCTCGGACTGCACGATCTCTCCGAGTTCACGCTGCGGTCCCGGCGGCCCATCGCGTTCCAGGTGGACGGCGACTATCTGGGGCAGCGAGAGTTTGTTACGTTCCGCTCTGTGCCGAAAGCTGTGCGTGTTGTGATCTGAGGTGACCTGCCTGTTGTGTGTTTCGATTGTGTGACACATCCGACAGCCATACTTTGAGAAAACTTTCTCAAAGGCCTTGCGCCCCTCCGGACGCCCTGAGAATCTCTAAAGAGGCGCGAGACATGGGACAACACCTCGAGAGCGCCACGACAACTTCCCCGGGCCATGCCACCGCACCCGGTTGTTCGTTACATCGTGAAACCGTTCACAAGTGGAGTCATGGCTTCACGCTCGATTGAAGGAGTGGACCGCATGGACTGGCGCCACCGCGCTGCCTGCCGTGACGAGGACCCTGAGCTGTTCTTCCCGATCGGCAACACCGGCCCCGCACTCGTGCAGATCGAAGAAGCCAAGCAGGTGTGCCGCCGCTGCCCCGTCACCGAGTCGTGCCTGCAGTGGGCCCTGGGCTCCGGCCAGGACGCCGGCGTGTGGGGAGCGATGAGTGAGGACGAGCGCCGTGCGCTGAAGCGCCGCCGTGCCCGCGCCCGTGCGCGCGCCCACGCCTGAGCCTCGCCCGAAGATCCGTCCCGCCTGCCGCCGATCCCTCCGGCACCGCGCCTCCGACGTGGACTCGCGGCCTGCCGCCCCAAGCGCCCGTGGTCCGGCCACGGGCGCTGCTCTGTTTCGTCCTGGTGTGCACGACCGGCGCACCGAACGCATGAGCCCGCGGCGTTCACTTTCCCGCCGATGACGATCGATGACCTCCCAAACCCGTCCCCGAAGGTAACTTCCCCCGCCTTCGGCTTCTCACGCCTCAGAAATCGCCCCGAACCCGTCGCGCCGCACGCATCAGCCCGTTCGCGGCGCCTGCGCGAGCGGGATGTCGAGGGACACCTCCGTGCCGCCTCCCTCCCGGCGGCGCAGCTCCAGGACCCCGCCGAGCTCTCCCACGATCAGCGTCCGGACGATCTGCAGCCCCAGGCTCGCCGCCGACTCCACGTCGAAGCCCTCCGGCAGCCCCTTTCCGTTGTCGGCCACCACCACGCCCAGGCGCTCGCCGCTGCGGGACACCACGACCTCCAGCAGGCCCGAGTTGTCGGTCAGCCCGTGTTCGAGGGCGTTCTGCAGGAGCTCGGTCAAGACCATGGCGAGCGGTGTCGCGATCGCCGCCGGCAGAACGCCGAAGCCGCCGACCCGCTTCGGCCGTACCCGGGTCTCCGGTGAGGACACCTCACCCGCCATCGCCATCACCCGGTCGGCGATGTCGTCGAAGTCGATCAGCTCTTCGGGCGTGTGCGAGAGCGTCTCGTGCACGATCGCGATCGAGCCGACCCGGCGTACCGCCTCCTCCAGGGCGTCCCTGCCCTCCGGCACCTGGAGCCGCCGGGCCTGCAGGCGCAGCAGCGCGGCGACCGTCTGCAGGTTGTTCTTCACCCGGTGGTGGATCTCGCGGATCGTCGCGTCCTTGGTCATCAGCTCCCGGTCGCGCCACCGCAGCTCGGTGACGTCGCGCAGCAGCACGAGCGCGCCCGTACGGTGGCCGTCGACGATCAGCGGAATGGCCCGGAGCTGGACGATCGCGCCGTTCGCCTCGACCTCGGTCTCCCGGGCCGCGCGGCCCCCGGCCACCAGGGCGAGGGAGTCGTCGACCGGCGCGGTGCCCAGGCGGGCGGTCGTGTCCGCCAGGTGCGTGCCGGCCAGGTCGGTGGCCAGCCCCAGCCGCCGGTACGCCGACTGGGCGTTCGGGCTGGCGTACAGGACCCGCCCCTGACGGTCGATGCGCAGCAGCCCGTCGCCCACCCGCGGCGAGCGGGCGAGGTTGGGCTCCTGCTCGGGGAACGGGAACCGCCCGTCGTTGATCATCTTGGCCAGGTCGCTGGCGCTCTGCAGATAGGTCAGCTCGAGACGGCTCGGCGTACGGGCGGAGCTGAGGTTCGTGCTGCGCTGGATGACACCGAGGATCCGCTCCCCCCGACGTACCGGAATGGACTCCTCGCGTACGGGGATGCCGCTCCCCCACTCCGGGTCGCCCTCCCGGCAGATACGGCCCTCGCGGTAGGCGATGTCGACCAGCGTGCGTTCGCCGCGGCCGGTCACCATGCCGACGAGGTCCTCGGGGTAGGCCGTCGGACCGGTCGTCGGGCGGATCTGGGCCACCGCCACCCAGCTGCCGTCCTCGCCGCGTTCGGCCGTCAGCGGCACCCAGAGGACGAGGTCGGCGAAGGACAGGTCGGCGAGCAACTGCCAGTCCGACACCAGCGAGTGGATCCACTCCATGTCGTCGGCGCCGAGGTCGGTGTGCTTTTTGATCAAGTCGCTCAACGTGGGCACGTCTGCATCATCGCAGGTGGTCCTGGCATGATTCGGCGGGTGGATCCTCTCGAGCGGCTGACGGCCGCGACGCGGCAGCGTACGGGCGCCGGGCTGCGCCGTACGCTGCGCCCCCGCACGCCCGCCCAGACCCTGCTCGACCTGGCGTCCAACGACTATCTCGGGCTGTCCCGCGACCCGCGGCTGGCCGAGGGCGCGATCGAGGCCGTCCGCACCTGGGGCACCGGATCGACCGGTTCACGACTGGTGACCGGCACCACCGAGCTGCACACGGCGCTCGAAGAGCGGCTGGCCGGTTTCGCGGGGACGCCGTCCGCGCTCGTGTTCTCCTCCGGCTACCTCGCCAACCTCGCCGCGGTCACCGCGCTGCGGCCGGGTCTGATCGTCTCCGACCGGGGCAACCACGCCTCGCTGATCGACGGGTGCCGCCTCGCCCGCTGCCCGGTCGTGGTCACCCCGCACGGCGACGTCGCCGCCGTGGACGCCGCCCTCGACGGGGCACGCGACGCCGTGGTGGTGACCGACGCGGTCTTCTCCGTGGACGGCGACCTCGCCCCGCTCCGCGAGCTGCACACGGTCGTCCGTCACCACGGCGCGCTGCTGCTGATCGACGAGGCGCACGCGCTCGGCGTGGTCGGCCCGGGCGGGCGCGGCGCG
>NZ_JBHLZP010000085.1:369-22956 GCF_042429965.1 Actinoallomurus acaciae | reverse complement strand
GCCGAGGCGGCCGCGAGGATGGCGACGGCCATGGTCGGTGCGGCGAACGCGACGATCGGCCCGACGCCTGCTCTGGTGGACAGCGCCGCCGTCGGCAGCAGCCCGCCGGCCAGCACGGCGCCGGCCACCAGGACGACCGCGACGTGCGCCGAGCGCCGGTGGACGCCGAGCACGAACAGCGCGACGACCAGCAGGTAGAAGGCCATCTCGTACGACAGTGTCCACAGGACGTTGATGGCGTTCGGGACGGCGAGCACGTCCTGCAGCATCGTCAGGTGCGCCAGAACGGCGGTCGCGGGCCGATACTGCTCCAGCCCCGCCCGCAGGCCGCGGATCCCGAGCAGGAACGGCAGCACCGTGATCGCGCACGCGACCGTCAGCAGCGGGTGGATGCGCAGCAGCCGGCCGATCCAGAAGCCGCGCACCTGGCCGTGCCGTTCGAGGGACGCCGGAATGATGTAGCCGCTGACGAGGAAGAACACCAGCACGCCGTACAGGCCGGGGTCGAACCACAGCCGCAGGCCGGCCCGCCAGCCGGGCGTGAAGTAGTAGGTGGCGTGGTGGAGGGCGACGACCATCGCCGCGATCCCGCGGAGCAGGTCCAGCCAGCCCAGGCGCTTCGGCGCGCTCGCGGGGAGAGGGACTCGTTTCATCGGCGGCGACCCGGTCAGTGAGGGTTGGCGGTCAGCAGGTCGCCGAGCAGGTCATCGAGGCTGACCAGGCCGATGAACGGGTCGTCGGAGGAGGCGACGACGGCGAGTTGGGCGCGGGCGTTCCGCATGGTCGTGAGGGCGTCGAGCACGCCGCAGCCGGGAGGGAGCGTCGGAACGGGGTACATCATGTCGGCGGCGCGCCCGGAGGCGGTACGGCCGGTGAGGGCCTCGCGTACGTGAAGCATGCCGGCGATGCCACGGCCGTCGGCGCGGACGAGGATCCGGGTGTGCCCGTGCTCGGCGGAGGTACGGCGGATCCGCTCGGCGTCGGCGTCGGCGGGCACGGCGGCGACGTCGTCGGCCGGGACGATCAGGTGGGCGATGGTCGCCTCGTACGTGGCGATGGCCCGCCCCAGAAGTGCGTGCTCGGCCTGGCCGATGAGCCCGAGGCGGCGTGACTCGGTGATCAGGTGGGACAGGCGTCGCGGGTCGGCGTGGGAGTCGGCTTCGGTCGGTGGGCGGACGTGGACCAGCCGCAACAGTGCGGTGGTCACGCCGTTGAGCATGGTGATCAGCGGCCGGGCGAGCCGGGTGAAGGCGAGGAAGGGCACGGCGAGCGTCCGGGCGGAACGCTCGGGGTCGGTGATGGCCCAGGACTTGGGCGCCATCTCGCCGACGACCATGTGCAGGAAGGTCACGATGGCCAGCGCGACGACGAACGCGATCGAGTGGCGTACCGGCCCGGGGGCGCCGACGGCCTCCAGCGGCGGGTCGAGGATGTGCTCGAACGCCGGCTCGGTGACGGCGCCGAGGCCGAGCGAGCACATGGTGATGCCGAGCTGGGCCCCGGCGAGCATGAGGGACAGCTCGTCGATTCCGGCGACGGCGGCCCTGGCCGCGCGGCTGCCGCGGGCGGCGTCGCGTTCGAGCCGTACGCGCCGCGCGGCGACGAGCGCGAACTCCGCGCCGACGAAGAACGCGTTGCCCGCCAGCAGCAGGATCGTGATCGAGAGGGAGACCGGCAGGTTCATCGGCTCTCCTCACGCGCCGTGGACAGCAGACGCATCGCGATGACGCGGGGCACCCGCCTGCGCACGCTGAGCACCTCCAACTCGGCTCGCACCGGCGGACCGTGCCGCGGCTCCACGGCGACCTCGACGCGGTCGCCGATCCGCGGCAGCCGGCCCAGGCGCGCCATGAACAGCCCGCTGAGACTGTCGTAGGCGGGGTCGTCGGGGAGCGCCAGGCCGGTGACGTCGCGTACCTGGGCGATCCGCAGCGTGGCCGGCAGCCTCCAGACGCCCCCGGCCGGTGCCGGGGCGGGCGCCAGGGCGTCGTTCTCGTCGGCGATCTGACCGACGAGCTGTTCGGCGATGTCCTCGAACGTGAGGATGCCGGCGAGCCCGCCGTACTCGTCGACGACCGCGGCGAACTCCTCGTGCGCTTCGCGCATCCGGCCGATGACGAGGTGCAGGGGAACGGTGGCGGGCAGCAGGAGGGCGGGGCGTACGAGGTCGGCGATGAGCCGGTCGTCGGAGATGCCGGGCGGCGCGATCTCCCGGACCCCGGCGATCCCGATCACGTCGTCGATGTCGTGGTCGCAGACGGGGTAGTTCGTGTGGCCGGTCTCGGCGATCCGCTCCTTGAGGCGGCCGACGGTGTCGTCGGCGGGGACGGCGACGACGTCGGGGCGCGGAACCATGACCTCTGCGGCGGTGCGCTCCCCGAAGGTCAACGCGCGTTCCAGCAGCACCGACAGGTCGGCGGGGATCCGGCCGGACCGGTGGGACTCGCCGATGATGTCGCCGAGTTCGGTGAGCGTCGCCCCGTGGGAGAGCTCCTCGACCGGCTCCACTCCGACCAGGCGCAGCAGCCGGACGGAGGCGGTGTCGAACAGCCGGATCACCGGGCCGGCGACGGCCAGATACGCCACCGTCGAGGCGGCCAGGGCCTTCGCCAGGGGTTCGGCGCGAACGAGCGCGAGGTTCTTGGGCAGGAGCTCGCCGAGGACCATCTGCACGACGGTGGCCAGGACGAAGCCGACCACCAGCGCGGCGGGTCTCGCGACCGCGTCCGGAACGCCCAGCGCGTCGACGACCGGGCGGATCAGCGCGGACGCCGCGGGCTCGGCGATGAAGCCCACGACCAGTGCGGTGACGGTGATGCCCAGCTGCGCGCCGGACAGCATGAACGACAGCCGCCCCATCACGGCCAGGGCGCGCCGTGCCCGCGCGTCGCCGTGCCCGGCGTCTTCGGCGAGCCGGGCCCGGTCGGCGGTGACGAAGGAGAACTCCTGCGCGACGAAGTAGCCCGTGGCGGCGGTCAGGGCGAGCACCGCGGCGAGTCCCGCCAGCGCGTTCAGCATGACCCGGTCCCGGGTCTGTGACCGGGGTCCGACGAAGCGGACACCGAACTCCTCCCGTTCAGAGCCGTTCGACGGCCGAGCGGTACGTGGTTCCTTTGCAGCGTACCGTCGTGATGGCTCATCTTCGCAGGTCATCGGGTGTCTTCGGGAAACGGTCTCGCCGCCGGACCTGAGCGAGGCGCTGTTATCCACAAGCGGCGACGAGCATCGACGGACCGGCGCCGATGGGGAAGCCTGGTGGCGTGAACGTCGGCCGGCCGACGCCGGGACGGCCTGAGCGAGAGGTGAGACGTTGAACGACCTGCCGCCGCTGTGGGACCAGCACTGCTGCCTTCCGTTGACGCCCGACGCCGACGTCGGCGGGCTCCTGCGGTTTCGGGAGATCGGTGCGAGCTTCGTCTCCGTCAACGTCGGCTACGCGCCGAACGACGCCGCCTCGACGCTGATGGTCCTCGAGTCGTTCCGGCGGCAGCTCGCCGCGGACCGGCGTTTTCTGCTCGCCGGGTCGGCGGCCGACGTGGTCACGGCACAGGCGTCCGGCCGGCTCGCCGTCGCCTTCGACCTGGAGGACGCCAACCCGCTCGGCGGCCGGCTCGACATGGTCGAGCGCTATCACCGGCTGGGGGTACGGACGCTGGTCCCCACCTACAACCACCGGAACGCGGCCGGATCAGGATGCATGGACGCCGACGATGAAGGCCTGACCGCGTACGGACGTGCGATGGTGCGAGAGATGAACCGGGTGGGCATGGTCGCCGACGGCTCGCACTCCAGCATCCGCACCGGGCTCGACCTGTGCGAGGTCTCCACCCGGCCGGTCGTCTACAGCCACACGTGCATGCGGTCGGTGTGGGAGCACGAGCGCAACATCACCGACGAACAGGCCAGGGCCTGCGCCGAGACCGGCGGGGTGATCGGCATCACCGGCGTGGGCATCTTCCTCGGCCCCAATGACATCAGCCTGGACGCACTGGTTCGCCACCTCGACCACGCGGTCGAGCTCGTCGGACCGGACCACGTCGGCATCGGCACCGACTACCCCTTCGACCTCGCCGATCTCAACCGTGAGATCACCGAGCACCCGGAGCTGTTCCCCGAGAGCTACACGCGCTGGGGCCCGATCCGCTTCGTCGAGCCCGAGGCGCTGTCCCCGCTCGCGGCCGTCCTCGCCGACCGTGGCTACCCCGACGAGGCGATCACCGGCATCCTCGGCGGCAACTTCATGCGCGTCGCGTGCCAGGCATGGGGTCCGGCCGCCGATGCCACCACCGAGCCGCCGCCGGATCCGACCGGGTGAGCGGCGGGAGACCCGGCACGCCGGTTCAGGCGGGCGACGAGTCGATCCTGTGCCACAACGCCTTGGCGGCGCTGATCAGGACGCAGTACAGGGCGACCACGCAGGTCAGTGACAGCAGGCAGAGCGCGGGCAGAGACCGCATCTCCAGCGGCGCGGCCAGCGGGGACAGCGGCAGGCAGGTCGCGATGGCCGTGATCGCCATGGTGCCCGCCAGCACCGGTAGCGCCGCGCGGTTGCGGTGAGACGGCGGGCGGCGGTCGCGGAGCAGGTGGACGGCGGCCGCCTGGGTCAGCAGGTTCTCGAAGAACCAGCCGGTGTGGAACAACGCCTGGGCGGCCGCGCCGGGATGGCCGCCGGTGACGTGGAGCAGGATGGCGAACGCGGTGAGGTCGGCGAGGGTGTTGGCCGGGCCCAGCAGCAGGACGAATCTCGTGAGCCGGCGCGGGTCGAAGGTCTGCGGGCGGCGGAGCGCCCGCCGGTCGACGTGGTCGAAGGCGAGCGGGAGCAGGCACAGGTCGAAGCACAGGTTCTGGATGAGGATCTGCATCGGCAGCATCGGCAGAAACGGGAGCAGGACGCTCGCCGCCAGCATCGACAGCACGTTGCCGAAGTTGGAGGAGATGGTGATCTCCAGATACTTCCTGATGTTGCCGAACGTGCGCCGTCCCTCGGTGACCGCCTCGGCCACCGCGTGAAGGTCGTCGCCCAGCAGGACGACGTCCGCCGACTCTCGTGCGACGTCGACGGCGCTCTCCACGGTGATCCCCACGTCGGCGTCCCGCAGCGCGCCCGCGTCATTGACGCCGTCGCCGACGAATCCCACGACGTGCCCGGACGCCCGCAGGGCGCGGACGATCCGGGCCTTCTGCTCCGGGTCGATGCGCGCGAAGACGGTGGTCCGCGCGGCGAGATCGCTCAGCACCGCCTCTTCCAGGCCGGCGATCTCCTCGCCGAGCACGGTATGACCGGGGGCGATGCCCGCGTCCCGGCAGATCCGCGCCGCGACCAGCGGATGGTCGCCGGTGAGCACCTTGACGGCGACGCCTCGCTCCGCCAGCGCGGCCACCGCGGCGCGAGCGGAGTCCCGCGGGTGGTCGCGGAAGCCGACGAACCCGACCAGCGTCAGGCCGGGGTCCGGCCGAGGACCGGCGGGGTCGGCGATGGCGACGGCGAGCATCCGGACGCCGTCGGACGCGTGGCGGTCGGCGAGTTCGCGCAGGCGGCACCGGTCCGCCGCGCTCATCGGCAGGTCGTCGCCGTCCACGCGCAGGCGTACGCACCGCGGCAGGACCTGCTCGACCGCGCCCTTGGTGATGAGCGTCTCGGCGAGGGGCCGATGGCCGCGCCGTACCACGACGTCGCTGCTGCGGCGCGCCGCGTCGAACGGAACGACCTCCGTGGCGACCCAGCCCTCCGCGGGCACGCCCACCTGTTCGGCGTGGGCCAAGAGGGCCTCGTCGAGGTCGTTGACCGGCCAGGCGTCCTCGGTCTGGGTGGTGCCGACGCTGTTGATCGTCGCCCACCGCAGCACGTCGTCGTCGGGGCGGCCGTACGGGTCGAGGTGGCACTCGACCCCGATCTGGTCGCGGGTGAGAGTGCCGGTCTTGTCCATGCACAGCACGCCGACGGCGCCGAGGTTGTGCAGCGCGGGCAGCCGTTTGATGATCACCTTGTGGCGGATGCCGGCCTTGGCTCCCCGGGCGAGGGCCGTACTGACCATGACCGGCAGCATCTCCGGCGTCAGCCCCACCGCGACGGAGATCGCGAACCACAGCGCCGCGAGCCTGACCCCGTGCACGGCGGCGTTCACGACGAACACCAGCGGCGCGCACACGAGCATCAGCCCGATCAGCGCGCGGGACACGCCCTTGACGCCGCGGTCGAACGCCGTCTCCGCCCGCCGCGGTGCCAGGTGCGCGTGCATCGCGCCGAAGTAGGTCGACGCGCCGGTCGCCATCACCACCGCCGTCGCCGTTCCGGCGCTGACCGTGCTGCCCATGAATCCCAGCGCCGGGCAGTCGAAGGTGCCCAGGTCACCGTCCTGTTCCCGATACGGCGCGCCGGCGCCGTACGCGGCCTGCTTGGCCACGGGCACGGACTCCCCGGTCAGCACCGCCTGGTCCACCCGCAGCCCGGCCGACCGCAGCACCCGTACGTCGGCGGGCACCATGTCTCCCGGGCCGAGGCGCACGACGTCACCGGGGACGAGCTGATCGACCGGTATCTCACGTGCCACCGGCGGAGCCTGCGCCGACGCGCGGCGTACGACCGTGGCCGTGGTGATCACCATCGCCCGCAGTGTGGCGGCGACCCGGTCGAAGCGGTGTTCCTGACGGACCTGCAACCAGCAGCTGACCAGGACCATCACACTGATCACCGCCGTCGCGCCGTACGCGCCCAGCGCCGCGGACACGCCGCCCAGGACGTACAGGATCACCACGAAGGGGTTGGTGAGCGCGCGCAGGAGACCTGATCTCCGGCGTCCGGCGCCGGTGATGACGTTGTCGCCGTAGTGTTCCAGCCGGGCGTGGGCCGTCTCCTCCAGGAGCCCGCGCGGTCCGCTCTCCAACCGGCGCAGCGCCTGATGCACGGGCATCGAGGCGAAGTCGGCCAGCCGGCCGCGCACCGCGGGCAGCCGCGGTCCACCGGCCGCGTCGGCCGGTGCGGGAAGGACGAGAGGCTCAGGCGCCGACGCCACGACGGCGCCTCGTACCCGCGGTCTGATCCTTCATCCGGTGGACCATCTGCCGCACGATCGTCACGATGTGCGGGTCGTCGACCAGGTAGACCTGGTGGCGTCCTTCGCGGCGGGAGCGGACCAGACCGGCGAGCTTCAGCTTCGCCAGGTGGTGGCTCACCGTGGGCACCGTGCCGCCGACCTGCGCCGCGATGGTGCCCACGTCGCACTCTCCATGAGCGAGCACCCACACGATGTGCAGCCGCATCGTCGAGGCCAGCAGGCCGAACGTGCCCGCCATGTCTTGGAGCAACTCGGGCGACAGGACCGGAGGCTCGCCGGCATCGGTGTCCGCCACCAACCCACCTCCACGCCTGTTCGGCACCTCGGACTGCGACCAGCCTCCCGGAGCGGACCGGAGCGGCGCAACCGGACCCCCGGAGTGGCGACCCTCATATATTTGTCGACTTGTACAAGTATCGGAAATAGACTGAACCGTCAGCGGGGCGTGACCGTCATAGAAGAACGACATCGTCTTTGTGGTACGGGGAGACTGCCGCCGACGGTTCACACGGATACCGAATCAGCGAGACGACCGAGCGCGACTCATCGGCGTCGCGACCGCGACGCTCCCGAGGACCACCTCTCAGCAACACTCCTACGCGAACCACCTGGTCACCACGAGACTCTGCGAAAGGGGGCGAGTCGCTCGTGCCGCACACTCAGGTCGGGGAGTTCTCTCACCGGTCGTGGGCGGAGCCGCGGACCGGCCTCGCATGGCGGTCCGCCATGCGACGGCAGCGTAACGTCCGTGCCGCCATGACCTTCTGGATCTTCAACAGCCTGCTCGTCGTCGGTGATCTCCTCGATCACGCCTGGCTCACGCTGCACCGTCGTTGAGCCGCTCAGCCCCGGGTGCCGATGGCGCCCGGGCACGGGGTGAAGTGAACCCGGCCTGCGCCGTTCATCGCCGGCGGCGCAACGACCTGCGCGCACGGCGCAGGCCGCGGTTCTTCAGGACGCGGACGAGTGTGGCGGCGTCCGCGTCTCGTACCTGGAGGTCTTCGGCCGCCGGCCTGCCTTCGACGGCTCCGCTGGCGGCGATGGCGCCGATGATGGCCTGACACGCGGCCTCGGAGGACACCAGCGGTATACCGGTGGCGGGCGTGTCGCCCGGCGGCGTCCGGCCCAGGCTGGAGATGTCGCCGACGATGCGCACCCCCAGCCGCGAGATGGCCTCGGCCGCCTCGGCGCCGATCTCGGCCGCCCGCTCCAGCGCCCAGGCCGGGGTGGTGATCCGGTGCTCTTCCGGTAGCGGCTCGTGCGACGCGCGCATCTGGGCGATCGCGCCGTACCTGATGAACCGCGGATACACCTTCTCCGGCCATTCGCGGCGCCGGAACTCCTGGTTGAGCAGCCGGACCAGTTCGGCCTCGCCGGAGGTGAGCGAGCGATTGGTCCGGCTCTGCTCCGGCACCAGGACGCCCTCGGGCACCCCCAGCAGGGACTCGAAGGTGCGCGGCAGCATCTCCGGGCGCGACGGGTCGACCACCACGACGGTCAGGTTGGCCGGGCCGACGACAGAGGTCCAACGTCCGACGAGTTCGTCGTGCCGGTGGCGTCGCCAGAAGGTCGGCGTGGGCCCGGTGTACGGCGGCTTGGTGAACATGGTCTCGAGCCAGGGGTCGTAACGCATCCGCAGGCCGTTCTGGACGTACTGCTGCCACTGGGACGGCAGGATCTTCGCCAGCGGTCGCAGCGTCACGACGACGTGCACTCTCCGGCCGCCCAGGTCCTCGACGATCCGTGGCACCGCGTCGTCGCCGCCGTCGGCGAAGAACTCGCTGCTCACCACGGCGCGGTCGGCTCCGGTCACCTCCGCGACCAGCCGGTCCCAGGCACCGAGGTTCGGCGGGGCGTGCCCCAGCAGCGGTGGCCGTCCGATCACGGCGTGGACGGCGGCCATCGGATGCCGGCCGGTGCCCGGGAAGACCACGCCGTGGTCGGCCAGGCGTTCGCGGGCCCGGTGAAGGGCGCCCTGCAGGGCCGTCGTGCCGGTCTTGTGCGGCCCGATGTGCACCAACCGGGTGCCGGGCGCCAGTTGAAGGTCGTCCGAACGCACACACCCTCCTCGCCGTCGCGTGATGTCCGGGCACTCTAGGCAGGGCGTTTTAACTTTTCATTAACCTTCGCTGGGTGAATGTTGAGGGTCGCCCTCGCGGCCGGGCCGGTCAGCGGAGGAGCTGGATGATGGCGAGGACGCCGATCGCCACGATGAGGCCGCGCATGACCAGGGGGCTGAGCCGGCGGCCTATTCTGGCCCCGACCTGGCCGCCGAGCGCGGAACCCGTGGCGAGCAGGACGACCGTCGTCCAGTCGAAGTGGGCGACGAAGAGGAAGTAGCAGGCGGCGACGGTGTTGACCACGGCGACCAGGACGTTCTTGACCGCGTTGACGCGTTGCACATCCTCATCGAGCGCGACGCCCATCAGGGACATGTAGATGATCCCCTGGCCCGCGGCGAAGTAGCCGCCGTAGACGCTGGCGAACGTGAGCCCGGTGAACAGCAGCGGACCACCGTCGTGGCGGGCGGGCCTGCCGGTCGTCTCACGGTGGCGACGCACGCTCTTGCTGATCGTCGGCTGGAGCACGACCAGGACGAGGGCGAGTCCGACCAGAGCCGGCACGATCTTCTCGAACGCCGAGGCCGGAAGGGCCAGCAGGAGCGAGGCGCCGACCAGGCCGCCGGCCAGAGCGCCGGCGCACGCCTTCAGAACACGCCGCCGCTGGCCGGCGAGGTGTTTCCGGTAGCCGATGGCCCCGCTGGCGGAGCCCGGGATCAGGCCGAGCGCGTTGGAGACCGTGGCCGTGAGGGGCGACATGCCGATGCCGAGCAGAACCGGAAAGGTGATGAGCGTCCCGGAGCCGACGACGGTGTTGACGGTGCCGGCGCCGACGCCCGCTCCGAACACGGCGAGCATCTCCCACAGCGTCACGGCCTCGCTCCTCGCCGGGCCGGATTCGGGTTGCGGCCGGTGACCGGTGGCATGCCCATACGGTCACGCTAGAGCGGAGATGCTTCGACGCTCGGCGAAGTATCACCGGCCCGGCTTGCGCTGGGCGGGTAGAACTGGTCCATGGCCGAGCATGCGATGTGGTCCTCGTCGGCGACCGAGCCGAGCGGCGAGGACGTGAACGCGGTGACGACGGCCGTGTTGACCGCGTCGCGGCTCCTGGTCGCCGTCTCCGCGCGATCGCTGGCCGCGGTGGAAGAACGGGTGACCCTGCCGCAGTTCCGGATGCTGGTGGTGCTCGCGAGCCGGCCCGGGATGAAGCTCGTGACGCTCGCCGAACAGCTCGCGGTCAACCCCTCGACCGCGATGCGGATGGTCGAGCGCCTGGTGGCCGCCGGCCTGGTCGACCGGCGGGTGAATCCGGAGAGCCGCCGCGAGATCCTCCTGTGCCTGACGGACGCGGGTGCGCAGATCGTCGACGAGGTCACCTCCCGGCGGCGGGAGGAGATCGCGGCCATCGTCGCCGCGATGGCGCCGGGCCAGCGCGCCGGGCTGATCACCGCGCTGCAGGCCTTCACCGAGGCGGGCGGCGAGCCCGCGCCCGGCGAACCGGTCCGCGACATCCTGACGCTGGGCTGGCAGTGATCGCCGGCGGAACCGCGCTACGGCGACGCCGCTCGTCGATTCCCGCGCAATGCGATGTCCCCTGCAATGATCTCGGTTCGGGGAACTCCGGGCAGGCGGCGTATCCCGCTGACTAGTGTCAGGAAAAACGACCGCGGCGGGAGATGGGCGTCATCGATGAGGAGGCTTGAACCGCTACTGCGGTGGCTGCCGTTCATGGTGATGATGATCGTCGCCGTGATCGATCTGCTCGCCGGACCCACCTTGGGCTATCTGCCGCTGCTGGCCCTGGGGCCGGCGTTCGCCAGCCTGTGCTGTGACGTGCGCGGAGCCTTGCTGGTGGGACTGATCGCCGTCGGACTGTGCGTGGTGCTCGCGTCGTACGACGGGGTGCTGGGGCATCGGGCGAACAACATGCTGCTCATCTCGTTGGGCGGAGTGACGCTGGCGAGCGCCCTGGCCAGCGCGGTCCGGCAGCAGCGCGAGCGGGAGCTCGCCGACGTGCGGACGGTCGCCGAGGTCGCCCAGAAGGTGCTGCTGCGGCCGGTGCCGCGGTCGGCGGGGCCCCTGCGGGTCGCGGTCAGTTACATCTCCGCCGCCGCGGAGGCGCGGATCGGCGGAGACCTGTACGAGGTCGTCACGAGCCCGCTGGGCGTGCGCATCCTGGTGGGCGACGTGCAGGGCAAGGGCCTGGAGGCGGTGGAGACGGCGGCGGCCGTGGTCGGCGCGTTCCGCGAGGCGGCCTACGACGAACCGGACCTCACCGGGGTGATCACACGGCTGCAGACGTCGCTGGACCGCGTGCTGTCCGGAGAGAGGTTCGTCACCGCGGTCATCGCCGAGCTCCGCGATACGCGGATCAGCCTGATGAGCTGCGGTCATCCTCCTCCACTCGCGATCGGCGTCGACGGCGGCGTCCACTTCGTCGAACTCCCGGAGCCGGCACCGCCGCTGGGGATGACGGATCTGGTCGACGTGCAGCCGCAGGTGTGCGACGTCGCCTTCGCCCCGGGCGACCAGATGCTCTTCTACACCGACGGGGTCGTCGAGGCGCGCGACCGCGAAGGTCGTTTCTACCCGCTCCAGGATCGCGCCTTCCTGTTGAAGGAGCAGAGTGCGGAGCAGGCGCTGGAGGACCTGCGCACCGATCTCGTACGCCATGTCGGCGGCCCGGTCGCCGATGACGCCGCCATGCTGCTCATCCGCCACCGCTGACGGACGCGTAACCGGTGATGCCAGAGCGTCATTTGGGATAAAAGTGATAATAGGTGTGATAAGCGGCAAAATATATTAAAGGCGCGTTTCGACCTATTGTGCGGCGGTAATGGGGCCGGTAAGCATCCGTCAATCACGGGGGAGGATGCGATGACGGAATCACGAGGTCGTCACGGCTTCGGCCGATCATCCGGGGCGGGGCCCAGGGAGTCGAACGAAGAGCGGCTCCGAGAAGAGAGGCTGAGGGAAGAGAGGCTCCGGCAGGAGGGGCGCACGCAAGAGCCGATGCGCCCGCCGCCGGGCGAGGCCGAAGGCGACGAGCGGGAGTTCTCGTTCTGGCACGACCGCAGCCGGGTCTTCCTGCAGCCGATCGCCGCACCTTCCATCCTCGGCCTGTTCGGCCTGGCGGCGGCGGCGATGATGGTCGGCGCGTGGATGGCGCGCTGGTACGGCACCGCCCTTACACCGCTGACCCTCTACCCGTTCGTGCTGACCGCGGGTCTGGCGCAGTTCATGGCGGCGAGGTGGTCCTACCGCGCCCGCGACGGCCTGGCCACGGCGGTGCACGGGATGTGGGGGGCGTTCTGGGTCGGCTTCGGCCTGTTGCTGATTCTGGCCCTCCTGGCGTTCCCGACGGTCCTGATCGCGCCAAGGATCGGAGCCGCCGATCCGGCGTTCGCGTTCTGGCTCATCGCCATGTGTGCGATCACCGGACTGTGCGCGCTCGCGGCGCTCGGCGAGAACCTCGGCATGGCCGCCGTGCTCGGACTGCTGGCCCTGGCCAGCGGGTTCGGCGCCGCCGGCTTCTTCGCCGGCATGTCATGGCCCGTCCGCGTGGCCGGCTGGCTCTTCGTGATCGCCGCGGCGGCCGCGCTGTACGTGGCGGCGGCGCTCATGTTCGAGAACAGCTTCCGGCGCACCATGCTGCCGCTGATCCGGACCCGAGGCATGGCGGGGAAGATCCCCGGCCGTGCCGCCCGCCCGCTGGAGTACCGGCACGGCCAGCCGGGCCTCAAGATCGGGCAGTAGCCGACCGCCGTATCGACCGGCTCGCCGTACGGCCGGCAGAGGATGTGCTGGTCAAAGCCACTTCTGTGTCCGCTAGGCTCAACGCCTGCCCGTAGTCGTTGGCCCCCCGCGGGAGCACAGAGTGTCAAGAGTGACCAGGTTCTGCCGGTCGTTGGCGCGCCGCACCAGTCGCGCCTACCACATCGCCTGCGCGCGTGATGACGCGGCGAGCCATAGGTTCGTCGTACCCGACGGCGTGTGGGTGTGCGACGAGTGCGACGTCGTACTGCTGGACGCCACGGACGTGTCGCGGCACAGAGCCCACCCTTTCTGACCGTCACCACCTGAGCCATGACGACGCCGCGCGGGTAGGTCCGCCGACCCAGGAGAACGCAGGGCGCCAGGGTGATGAGGAACGCCGACTCCGGTGACGCTGAACGCCTTCCCCGTGGAGAGCGGGTCGGCGAGGAACCCGAAGGCCACCGAGGCGACGGACTCGGCCCCCAGCACCGCGCGTACGCTCTCCGCCCGACCCCAGAGGGGAAAGGGGGCGACGTCGAGCGGCAGGGGATCGCGAAGATGTACCGCGTCACCTCTCACATCGACATCCGTGCCGGGTCACACGGGAGGAGACGCGCGGGCTCGGGAACCTGGCCGGCCCGCCCACGACCCGGACGAGCCGCCGCCTCCTCGCCCACTTCCACCGGCACATGCTTCCGCAGGCCGCCCAGCACTACCTGGAGACACTCTTGAAGCTCAAGAACTACGAGTACCAGAGCGACTTCGCTCGCCACTACTTCGGCGAAGGCAAGGCTGAAGGCAAGGTCGAGGAGGTAGCGAAGGTCATCTTGATGGTGCTGGCCGCGCGGAGCGTCTGTGTCTCGCCCGAGGTTCGTGCTCGCATCATCGGGTGTGGTGACCTCGTCCAACTGGAGGCATGGGCGGAGCGTGCGGCGGTCGTCTCGACGGCTGTGGAGCTCTTCGACTGACCCGTCAGGGTGATCGGCGCGTCCCGTCGTGGTCACGGGCTGACCGCTAGGGCGAGGAAGGCAGCGAACACCGTCAGGTGCACGCCGCCCTGGAGCAGTGTCGCGCGGCCCGGCACCACGGTCAGGGTCGTGACCGCGACCGTGAGTCCCAGCAGGATCAGGTGCGTGGGCCCAAGACCGAGGACGAGAGGTCCGCTCAGCCAGATCCCGGCCATGGCGATGGCCGGGACGGTGAGCCCGATGCTGGCCATCGCCGAGCCGAGGGCCAGATTGAGGCTGATCTGAATGCGATCGCGGTGTGCCGCGCGTGCCGCGGCGATGGTCTCGGGCAGCAGTACGAGCAGCGCGATCACGACGCCCACCACCTTCTGCGGCAGTCCGGCGGCCACGAGTGTGGACTCGATCGTCGGCGACACCGCCTTGGCCAGCCCGACCACCGCCATCAGGGCCACCAGCAGCAGAGCGATGCTCAACAACGTACGGCGCGCCGAGGGGCGAGCGACGTGTTCTTCGGCGCCGGCCATGGCGTCCTGCGGGGGCAGGAAGTAGTCGCGATGGCGGACGGTCTGGGTCAGTACGAACAGGGCGTACAGCGCCAGGGAGGCCACCGCCGCGAAGCCGAGTTGGCCCGGGCTGGCCGTCGGGCCCGGACGGGTGGTGGTGAACGTCGGCAGCGCCAGGCTGAGCGTCGCGAGCGCCGCGACCGTGGCCAGTGCCGCTCCGATGCCCTCCGCGTTGAACGTCACCACCCGGTGGCGTACGGTCCCGATCACCAGGGCGATGCCCACGATGCCGTTACAGGTGATCATCACGGCGGCGAACACCGTGTCGCGGGCGAGTGACTCCGTCTTCCTGCCCCCGGAGATCATCAGCGCCACGATCAGCGCGACCTCGATCACGGTGACGGCGACCGCGAGGACCAGCGAGCCGAACGGCTCACCGACGCGATGCGACACGACCTCCGCGTGGTGTACGGCCGCCAGGACCGAGACGGCCAGGAACACCGCCACCGTCGCGGCCACCACCGGTGACAGGGCTTGCCCCCAGACCAGGGACAGGATGACGACCGCGAGTATCGGAGCGAGCCAGGTCCAGTGCGCCGCCCACGACCTCACGCGTGGGCGCCACACGACCCGGTTCCGCTGCCGATCACGTGCGGAAGCGTACGCCGCCGGACGGCGCGGAACAGTGGCCGCGGACGGCACGGGACGACCCGGACATGTGGGAACGTCACCGGCGATGCGCCCAGACGGGAGGCGCATCTAGCGGCTCGGGTGTTGAGTCACCCATTCCGTCAGGAGCGTGAGGAAATCGCCGGGCCGCTCCATGGAGGGCAGGTGGGCGACGTCGGGCCAGTCGACACGGCGGACGCCGGGCAGCGCCCGGCAGATCCGCTCGGCGGAGTCCTGGATGGTGTCGAGGTCGTGCCCGCCGACCAGGACGAGCACCGGAGTGGTGAGATCGGGCAGGCGTTCGAGCGCGGGCGGGGTGAACTCGGCCTCGTCGGTATCCCTCAGGGACTCGGCGACTTCGAACGCGCGCCGCTGCATACGCCGTACGTGGTCCTGGATGCCGGACGGTACGTCGGACGGATCACGGTCGCGGCCGACCACCCACGTGGTGATGTTGGCCTCCACCGCCGCGTCGAGGTCGCGGGCGGCCAGGGCGCTCCTCTCCGCTTCGAAGAAGTTCTGGAGATCCTCGGTCGACTCGGCCAACAGAGCGCCGCCCGGCGGGCAGAGCAGCAGGGACTGAGCCAATTCCGGCTCGGACAGGGCGACCTCGGCCGCGACCCCGGCTCCGAGCGAGCCGCCTACGAGGTGACACCGGGTGATGCCGAGGTGGTCCAACGCGGACAGGACATCTTCGGCCGCCGACCAGCGAGCGCCGGGTGGCCTGCCGGACTCGCCGAAGCCGCGAAGGTCGAGGCGGACGACGTCGAACCCGGCCGTGAGCGCGTCCCACTGGGCGTCCCACATGGTCCGGTCGGCCACGCCGGCGTGGATGAGGACGATCGGAACGCCGTTGCCGCGACCGGCGCGTTCGTAGGCGATCCCCTGCGGAGTGTGGCGGGTCGCGCTCACAAGGTCTCCAGACGCTGAGGAGCGAGGACCAGACCAAGGAAGCACTCGGCGGGGTCGACGACAACGCATTTGTCCCGCAAGCCCTAGGCGATCGGCATGGTCACCGCGATCGGCCAGGCGAGCAGTACGCCGCCGACGACGGCGGTCAGCCAGGCCGGTGCCCGGACCGCGCGCAGAGCCGCGGCCTGGACGCCCTGCCAGATCAGCAGCCCGGCCAGCAGCGGCGCCACCAGCAGGACGAATGACGACGCGGCGCCGACGAGCACGGCGACGCCGAGGCCGGCCAGCGCGCCTCCCGCGATCCAGGCGTGGATCATGATCGCGCCTCGCCGGTCGTACCCTCGGCACAGCGCCTCGATCCCTCCGAAGAACGCCGCCGCGCACGCGGTGATCGGGAGGAGCGCCCAGGCCCGTACGCCGACCGGAACGGCGTGCGCCCAGCCGAGTTGGGCCGGTACGGCGAAGGAGACCACCGTCAGCGCCACCAGGACCACGGTCGCCGCGGCGGTCGCGGTCCATGACCTGCCGTCGCCGTCATGGGTGACATCGGTGCGCCCGGCGAGCAGGGCGGTGGCCAGGAGCAGGACGCCGATGACGCCGAAGAACCCGCCGACCGGGGCGGCCACCGCGAGCGGCAGCAGGCCTCGCGGGACCACCGCCATCACCGGCACCGCCGTCAGGACCGCGCCCACGGGTACGCCGAGGACGAGCGGAAGCGGGGCCCGACGGCGCTCGCGGTCAGGCGCCGGGGGCCTCCGCAGGACCGCCGCCGCGATCGCGCCGAAGCTCAGGACGGCCGCCAGGTGCAGCAGCATCGCGGATCCGGCGCGCCACACCGGGCGGACCGCAGCCTCGTGCGGAGCGCCGGCGGAGGAGCCGCCGAGCGACCCGTCGAACCAGGTCGCGACCTCGCGGTGGGTTCGCGGGCTGAACAGGACGCTGACGTGCTCGACATCGGGGACGATCACCGCCCGGCGAGCGGTGCCGGCGCGCGGATCGCCGTACGTGACGCCGGTACGCGCCTGCGGGTAGGCGGCCCGCAGCGCGCCGAGGGCACCGTCACGGAACCCGGTGAACTCCAGGCCGCCGGCGAGCAGGAGCAGGTTCCGTGGACGCACCGCGGGTCCGGCCCACGTCGGCCCCTGGGAGATCGACACCGTGGCGCGGATCGCCGGGTGCACGGCGGCGTACCGCAGGACCGCGGCGGCGCCCATCGAGTGACCGAGCAGACCGATCCGCGCGGCGTCCACCCACGGCATGGCGCGCAGATGACCGACGGCGACGTCCAGATCACGGTCGAGTCGCGCGTCGGCGGCCGGCCCGTCGCCCGCGTCCGGCAACCGGTCGGTGCTCGCCCCGTGGCCCGCCAGGTCTACCAGTTCCACGGCGTACCCGCGACGCGCCAGCGTGTCCGCGAACCCGCGCATGAGCTGCCTGCTGGCGGCCAGACCGTGCGCGACCACCACTCCGGGCAGCCGGCCGGTCGTCCTCGCCGGCCGGGCGACCTCCAGCGGCACCCCGGCTACCACGGCGGAGTGCCGCTCGATGCCCCGGTCCGCGGTGGCCAGGCCCACGACTCCGATCACGGCGCACACCAGGGCGAGCAGCAGGGCGACGACGCGGAGCGGCGGGAGCGCCGGTCGTTCCGCCGCACGCGGCCGCACGTCTTCCACGGTCTCCACGATTCGCTCCCTGCCGATCGAGGCCAACGACGATCATCGCGCCGGACGCGGCCGCTCGTACCCGAAACAGCACCACACGTGCTGCGTGACGGTTCGACCACCGTGGAACCGCAGCGTGCGGGTACGGCTCGGCCAAGAGAGGACTGACGACGAGCGAGCACACGCCGACGCCCGAGCCGGGCATCCCCGGCTGCACCCACGCGCTGAGCCTGGAGGACCTGGAGCGGCTGAAGGCGGCGGCCGGGCTCACCCCCGAGAACGAGGAGGTCGTGCGCGATGCCGCCGGGGGTCTTCGCGGGGCACGCCCGGTCTGTTTATGCGGCCGTACTCCGGTCGTCCGGGCGGGACGTCCGAGGAGGTCCTGCGACGCTGCCGGGGTCCTTGCGGGGCAGGCCGAGCATGGTCTCGGCGTGGCGCGCCTGGTTCGGTGGGCTGCTGTTCATGGCCGCACTCCGGGGCGCTCGAGGAGGCCCGGCGATGCCGCCGGGATCCTCGCCGAGCAGGCCGACGATATTGCGTGGCGTACCTGGCTCGGTCTGTCCCTGGTCTGGGGGCATCCCCTGTCATCGACGGTGGCGGTGTTCCTGGCCGCCTCGGTCCTGGCGGACGTGCACCACGCGGGGGTCGTGTCGCATCGCGTCGGTTAGCCGTTCGGCGAAACGCTGTTCATGCGGTCCTACTACGGTTGGTACGGCGGCGCGTCCAAGCCGAGGTTTCGACCGCTTCATCATCGATGGCTGTACCCGTCCGCTGGACCTGAACCATCGGCACGAGATCGGGCTGCGTCGTACCCACGCCAAGAAGTACCGGGCCGACCATGCGTTACCTGCTCGGCTTCACCGCCGTCGTGATCACTACGGCGCGTGAGTGTCTCGCCGCCACGAGGGCCGGGTCGACCGGACGCACGTGGCGTTCACCAAGTCCGTAATGCTCCGCGTCACCGTGTGGACCCACGCCTACGGCGGCGCCGCCGACCGGCCCTCGTCACCAGTGCGCTCGGTCCACCCGGCCGAGGCCCGCTCCCTCCGCGACCGTGCCGCCGCACTCCGTCGGTATCCGGACACCACCGCCTCCTCCGCGTTGCCGGTGGCGGGCCGGTGTGGTGCCTGCGGTGCCCGGGCTCTCGACCTCGATCGGTCCTTCAGGCCGATCCGGCAGCCAACGGCGTCGGGCGGTCGGCGGCCCGGAGGCCGGGTCTCTACCACGGGACGGTTTCGCCGTGGCGATCCAGGAACCGCAGGCCGGAGGCGCCGGCCTGCGCTTCGAGGACGTCGACGACGGCCGGGATGCTCTCCTGGGGAGTGAGGGGCGCGTCGGGTCCGCCGAGGCGGGTCTGATTGTGGCCGGGATCGATGAGCAGCTTGGTCTGTCCGTCGTCGGCATGGCGGGTGGCGTAACTGCGCATCAGCTGGTTGAGCGCGGCCTTGCTGGCCTTGTACAACTCATAGCCGCCCGCGGTGTTGCGCGCGATGCTGCCCTGCTCAGAGGACATGACCGCGACGGTTCCGCCGGGCGCGACGAGTCCGCGGAGGGCCTCAAGGGTACGCAGCGGGCTCAACGCGTTGGTGATCATCACCTCGGTGAACATGTCGGTCGAGACCTCGTTGATCGGCAGATCGCCTCGGTCGATCGCGGCGTTGACGAAGAGCAGATCGAGTCGACGGCCTTCCAGGCGTTCGCGCAGAGCGGTCAGCTGTTCGGAGCTCGTCATCTCCAACGACTCGACCTCCAACCGCCCGTTCCCGGCGTCGGCGATCGCCTGCAACTCGCCGCCGCCCTGGCGCGTCGTGGCGATGACGCGCCAGCCGCGTCGAGCGAGCTCGTCGGCGAGGACGAGTCCCAGTCCTCGAGAGGCCCCGATGATGAGAGCTTGGCGTTCGGACATGGCACATTCACTCCTGGCGATGATTAGACGCAACGTTGCGTCTAATCTAGCTCCTTCGTGCACCCGCCGCGAGTCCGGGGCGGCTACCGGATGTCCCCGCCCCTGGCCGCCACGTGTAGCCTCGATGTACTACACGTCGTAGTTTTCAGTGAGGTCATGGTTCCGCCTGGGTGGTTTCGGCTGGTACGCGCCGGGGGCTTCGCCTCGGTGTGCGTCGTGCTGTCCAAGGCCGGGCATGACCTGATGGCGGCGCGGCCGGCGGCGGCGTGGTCGGGCTGGGTCGCCCTGGTCGCCGTGACCGCGATCGGCTACTGCCTGGCCGACCGGCGACGCCCGCTGTGGTGGATCCTGCTCGCCGTGGAGGTCACGCAGAGCTGCCTCCACCTGTGGTTCACGTGGTCCACGCCGGGCGCGACTCCCGGCCATCTCGGCGTGGCGACGTACGGCGGCATGCACCACCACCTCACCGGTGCCGGCCTGCCGACGGGGGCGTCCCACGGCGGCGGCATGTGGGGCGCGCACGCACTGGCCGGACTGCTGGTCGCCCTGTGGCTGTACGCCGGTGAGCGCGCGCTGTGGCACGCGCTCGGAACGATCGTCGGATCCCTGGTCGCGTGCACCCTTCGGGCGTTCCTGCTCGTCCTGTGCGGCGGTCTCGACGCGGATCGGAGAACGGCCGGCGCGAGCCTGTGGCGCGGCGAGGACGAGACCCCGCCCGCGCTCGCGGCGCTGCGCCACGCACTGGTGCGACGAGGGCCGCCGCGGACCGTCATGTACCTCGTGTGACCACAAAAGGCACCGGTGACGTTCCGGCGCCGCTTCACCCGATACCGCCCGCTCATGGTCTTCGTCGGGCAGAGATCTCGGACGCTGTGCCATCGATTCAAGGTC
The DNA here is from genome assembly GCF_042429965.1 of Actinoallomurus acaciae. NCBI lineage: Bacteria > Bacillati > Actinomycetota > Actinomycetes > Streptosporangiales > Thermomonosporaceae > Actinoallomurus > Actinoallomurus acaciae. The sequence goes on along the minus strand of NZ_JBHLZP010000085.1, from coordinate 2,572 downwards.
CTGCTCACGGTGACATCGCTGGGCGCCTGCGGACACCGGGCCGACCTGTACGGCACGAGGATCGACACGCCGTCGCACGAACCCGACCTGACACTGACCGGGCCTGCTGTTCATGGCGTTCCGGTCCGAACCGGCCGACGGCTTGGCCCGGAGCCGGCGGCGGCTCGCGTTCGCCGGCGGCCTGGGCCGGTTCCTCCGCCACACGTCCAGTGCGCTGTTCGCGGTCCCGCGCGGCTGTGACCCCACCGGCCATCTCGGCCAAGATCTCGTGGAGAGACTCTGATGGACCATTCCATGACCATGGGCGGACCGCTGGCGCCGCTCACCTGGGCGCAGGCGTTCACCACCTGGCGGTTCGCGCCCGTCACCACGGCGCTCCTGTCGCTCGCCCTGTTGCTCTACCTCGGGGGCGTGGTCGCCGCGCACCGCAACGGGACGCGATGGCCGATCGCCCGTACGGTCGCGTTCACGGCCGGGCTCGCGGTCGCGGGCGCGGCGATCATGGGCAGCCCCGGCGTGTACGGAGACAGTGGCCTGCTGTGGGTGCACATGATCGAGCACCTGATGTTGATCATGGCGTCGCCGTGGCTGCTGTGCCTCGGCCACCCCGAGACCCTGCTGCTGCGTGCCACGCGCGGGGCCGTCCGCGAACGCGTCGAGTCGATCCGGAGGTCGTGGTTCGTCCGGACCCTCCGCTCGCCGCTCACCGGGTTGGTCGTGTACGCGGCGGTGCTGTTCGGCGTCCACCTGTCGGGCTTCATGGACGTGATGATGGGGTCGCCGGGGCTGATGGCACTTGAGCGCGCCCTCTACCTCGGCGGCGGATACCTGTACTTCTCCCGGCTGCTGACCTCCGACTCGCCCGGTGTCGAGCTGCCGTACCCGCTGCGGTTGTTCAGCCTGTTCATGGGCATGTCCGCCGACACCATCGTGGGGGTCGTGCTGCTGCAGGCGACCAGTTCACCCTTCCCCTCCTACGCTCGGATGCAGCCGTCGTGGGGGCCGGGCCCGCTGGCCGACGCCCACGGTGCGGGCGCCGTCATGTGGATCGGCGGCGACGGCCTGATGTTCGTGATGATGCTGGTCGTCGCCGCCCGGTGGTTCACGGACCGGTCGCCGGAGGCCGCCCGGGCCGGCGCCTTCCTGGAGTCGGCCCGGCAGGCGGCTCTCGCCGGCACCGGGCACGACACGTACGGCGACACCGCGCACCAGGACCGCGAGCGGCTACGGACCAGCGGGGACGTCGACGAGGACGACGCGGCCCTGGCCGCCTACAACGCGCTCCTCGCCGACCTCAACCGGACGTCGCGCGACGGCCGTTGACCGGCTCGGCGGTCAGCCCTTCACCAGCACGGCCGTGAGTGTCATCAGCGAGACGGTCACGACCGCGACGGTCGTCAGGAGGGGGCGCCGGGCGCCGGTGCGCGTTCGGCGGCCCAGCCGCCAGACCAGGGCGCTGAGGACGAGAGCGGGGATGCCGAGGGCGGGATTCACCTTCACCAGCGCGCCGCTGAGCGAGGCGAAGGCGATGGAGGTTCGCCGCCAGGCCAGTTCGGTCCGCTCCTCGGCCAGGCCCCGGTCGGACGCGGCCTCGGGCCGCACGGTCATCGGCCGTGGGCGGCGGAGAGGACCAGGACCGTCGCGGAGACCAGCGCGATCGCCCCGACGGCGAACGTCAGGACCTTGGGCAGTACGGACCGCGGCAGGGGCTCGGACCGGTACAGGGCGCGCTGGTTGCGGCTCAGCTCCCGGTGGCCGATCACCGCGATCACGGCGCCCAGCAGGATCAGCGGGACGGCGAGCACGTGGCGTCCCCACGGGACGCCCGGGAACGGGCGCAGGACCTGGGCGACCGCGAGCCCGGCCGCGACCAGGGCCAGCGCCGTACGGTTCCACGCCAGGAAGGTGCGCTCGTTGGCGAGCAGGAACCGCGCGTCCGGCGGCGTCTCCGAGGCGGTGTCCGGGACGGCGCGCCGCGGGGCCCGTACGGCGATCGGCGCCGCGAGGATGAGCACCGCGAGGCCGAGCGCGGCGAGGGCGAGCCGGGCACCGGCGGGGTCGCCGGCGAGTGACCCGGTGAGCGTGACGATCGCCACCGACAGCGCCATGCCGAACTCGCCGGTCGCGACCGCGTCGCGGGTTCGTGTCCGGCTCGTCGACGGTGGTGGGGTGGTGTTTGGTGTGGTGTCGGGTTCGCCGGTCG